>JBAZJU010000009.1 GCA_041651155.1 Patescibacteria group bacterium
CGTCTCACCTGCCCACAGCCCATTACTTATTACCTCCCTTTCTTCAAGGGTTAAACGATGATATTTGTTTTTCATAGCAAAACCTTAAATGATTTTAAAGTTTTGCGCTAGTCCTTTGAACCCAGTTTTTTTATTATTGACAATTTTCTAAAATTTTGTTTAGATAGTAAAAAAGGTTAGTACCTTAAAAAAGAAAGGAGAAAAAGAAATGGGATTGACAGTCGCTGATTTGGAAGGGCAAACAGTGGCCATGGCAGTTTCAGGCGGCTTAGATAGCTGTACTGTTACAAAATGGCTGACTGAGCATGATGTAAATGTGGTTTGTTTGACCGCTGATCTGGGGCAGCCGGATGAGAAAAATATCCTCAACGTAAAAAGAAGAATGCTGGCTTGCGGCGCCAAAGAAGCCATAATTGTAGACGCCAAAAAACAGCTGGTTTTTGCTGGCTTATATGCTGCTTTGGCACAGCTCAAATACGAAGGCGGTTACTGGAATACCACTGGCATTGGCCGTTTTGTAACGGTAACTGCACTTTTAGAGGAATTGGCAGGAAGGGAAATTGAAATTTTTTGCCATGGCGCCACCGGCAGAGGAAATGATCAGGTACGTTTTCAACTCGTGTCCAATATGCTTATGCCCGAGATTAAGGTTTATGCGCCATGGCGAGACAAGGCATTTCTTGAAGCTTTTGGCGGTAGAAAACAAATGATTAAATACTGCCAAGAACACAAGTTGCCAATCAAGGTAACCATAGAAAAGCCGTATTCAACTGACGCTAATATGCTCGGCTTAACTCATGAAGCAGGCAAACTTGAATTTCTGACTACGCCAGCTGATTTTGTTGAGCCGGAAATGGGTTTAAACCAAGAAATGGCTCCTGATAAACCCGAAATAGTAACTATTGAATTTGAGAATGGTTGCCCCCAGTCAATAAAAGTGAAGGGTCATAACAAAAAATCTGGCGACCTGGTAAGTATTTTTCAGCTCGCCAATAAGGTGGCTGGCAGAAATGGCGTTGGTATTCTTCTTCACACCGTTGAAAACCGTTTCGTGGGCATCAAAAGTCGCGGTGTGTATGAAGCGCCTGGTATGGAGCTTTTTGGCAAATGCTATGAATATCTGCTCCAGTTAATTTTGGACCGCCGGGCCATGAAATTATTCCAGTACCTTTCCACGCAGCTTGGTGAACAGATCTACCAAGGTTATTGGTATGATACTGCCAGTCAGATGATGAGGTCGGCAATTAATAAAATTGCCCAATTCCTGACCGGAACAATTACCGTAAAACTCTATAAAGGGAACGTAATTTTCCAGTCAGCCAAAATCATTCCCCATGGCTTATATTCAGAATCTACCTCTTCCATGGAAAAAGTCGGCTCTTTCAATCATGAGGATTCAGAAGGTTTCTTGAGAGTTCTTGGTGTCGGTGCCAAAGCATTAAATGCTGCTGGCCAAATTGACCCCGAAGAGTTTCTAGATCCTGAAGAGTTTTTTGTCTAATACACTATAGTCCCGTCGTTTAATTACGGCGGGATTTTTCTTGACAATTTTTTTTAGATCGGTTATGATTTATATCAAGATTTAGCCCAAATCTTTTTTTATTTAATAATCCGTGTAAATATGAGTAAAATTGCTATTATCAAAACCGGCGGCAAACAATATAAAGTCAAAGAAGGGGATAAAATTGATATTGAAAGGCTGGAAGGCAAAGAAGGCAAGAAAATTGATTTTAAAGATGTTTTATTAATTGCTGATGAAAAAGGCAAGGAAGTGGAAATCGGAAATCCTTTTCTTAAAGGTAAAAAGGTTTCCGGCTCTATTGAAAAACAATTCCGTGATGATAAAATTACAGTCATTAAATTTAAAGCAAAAGTTAAATACAGAAGAAAAAGAGGCCATCGCCAACTCAAGACTTTAGTAAAAATTGAAGCAATTGCATAATATAAAAAATCAGCATTGTTTTTAAAGAATTTATACCTGACTTTAGTCAGCCCACTAAAGTGGGGTATAAATTATTGGATGCTGATTTTTTATTTTCCAACAATTGACAACTTTAGAGATTTTTGTTAAGTTGAATTAAATCTAAAAAAGGAGGTTTTGTCTATGCGTAAGTGTGCGGAAAAAGAGGAAATTTTGAAGCAGATAGGCAAACCGTTTATAAAATTAACGGAAAAAGACTGGGACAGGCTTTTTGCTCATACGCAGAAATGCAAGATCTGCAAGATGAACAGAAACGAAGCTAGGAAGCTTTTAAACAGCCATCTACGCGACGCAATTAACAAATTTGTCATAAAACATGGCTTGCCTGAATTAGGGATTCTTCCGCTAAAAAAAGAACAGAAGAAAACGCAATAACCTGAACTGAAAAGGAGGTTGAAAATGCTGAATATTGAAATTTACGGGCTCGGTGTAATTGATGGTAATCTGACCATACCTGCTTCCTTAATATATCATAAAATATGCAAAGGATTCAGTGAAGAATCATTAGATTGCAATTTTGTGGTCACAACAGGCAGTTCTTTAGCCATGGATAGAAGAGGCCAAAATCAGCCTTTTGTCCGGATTTTCTCAAATGAGCCAAATTATACCGAAATGATTATCGAAATCTTGCAAAAGATCCAAAAGGAAGAAGGAATCAAATTCAATATCGTAGTTCTGCCACTTGAACGTTTTATCCCTTCGATTTAGCTCAAAGAGCTTAAGTGAGAAATTAAAACCCCGAGAATTGAATCCGGGGTTTTTATATTTCTTTTCTATTTTTTAAAGCATTGGAAAGCGTGATCTCATCAGTGTATTCCAGATCAGCGCCCACTGGCATGCCGCGAGCCAGGCGGGTAATGGTTATTTTTTTAAATGGTTGTAAAAGATTTTTTAAATAAATCATGGTTGCTTCGCCTTCCATGTCAGGATTAAAAGCAAGGATTATTTCTGAGATTTTATTTTTTTGGATTTTGGCAGCTAATTCATCGGTTTTTAATTTATCTGGGGTAATGCCGTGTAAAGGCTCCAAAACCCCGCCTAGGACATGATAATGGCCTTTAAACTCATTGGTATTTTCAATTGCAGCTAAATCATGTGATTCAGCCACCACGCAAATTTTTGATTTATCCCTGGTTAAGTCTGTACAAATAGGGCAGGGGTCTTTTTCAGAAATATTAAAACAAACAGAGCAATGCGTGATTGAGCCATTGATTTGAGCAAAAGCGCTGGCAAAGTCCTCTTTATCTTTTTGTGTCCATTTTAAAAACGAAAAAACCAGGCGTTCAGCTGTTTTGGGGCCAATGCCGGGCAATTTGCTGAATTGGTCTATGAGGTTTTGAATAGGTGGTGGAAATTTTAGCATAAAGGTAATAATTGACGTTTAAAAAGCACCAAGTATCAAATCACAAGCTCCAAATAAATAGCAATTTTCAAGCACCAAAATGTAAAATATTTTTGTGATTTGGTATTTGAGTTTTGATATTTATTTGTTTTTTGGTATTTGTGATTTGTAATTTAAAATTTACATTCCTGGTAAATTAAAGCCAGAGCTTTTCATTTTTTCAGCCATTATGCGCTGTACTTTTTTAATTGCATCATTAGTTGCCTCTTTAATGGCTGATTCTAACTTTTCTTTGTTATCTGCTGACAGCAATTCAGGATCAATTTCAACGCTTAAAATTTCCTGATTGCCATTTATTTTAATTTTAACCTTGCCCCAAAGAGCAGAGCCTTCAGTAGATTCTTGGGCCAAAACATTTTGCATTTGTTTGGCTTGATTTCGCAGGTCTTTGAATTGTTTGAGTTTGGAAAACATTGGTTGGTAATTAGTAATTAGAAATTGGAAAAAATATTATGAAATACGTAATACGAAATAGGTAATATGGATTGGCCTTCGCCAACCGAAGTTGGCTTCGGCCAACGAAGGTTGGAAGATTTATTATATTATTTTCCGTATTGCATATTACTTATTTTTTATTTCATATCATCTATTTTAGCGTAAATGAAACAATTTGACAATTCAGTGGCCAGTCGCTATATTATAATCAAATCTAAAACTTAGAGGAGGATGTTGTATGTTGCAGACTTTTGCCCAGATTGTGGCTGGCGGATTTTCAGTAATTGGCGTGATTACATTTATAGGCATGGCAACTCTGCCATTATACTACAGAAAGTAGCTTCAGAAGAAAGTAGCTTCAGACTTGAATGAGCTCCGCATTGCGGGGCTCTTCTTTTTTTTATTTTGCTCTGAATAGAAGGATTATTTATGGGAAAATGATAACTTTGGAGCTAATATTAGCAATAAATTATGTTTTTAGTATTGACAAAAATGTGATAATATGTTATATTGATTAATCAATAAGCTGAAAAGCATTAAATAAATTAGACAGCAGTGCTTTTCCTTCAACCACAAATATTCTAAGGAGGAATGAAAATGGAATTCGTATTTCTGTTCACAGTCATTTTTGCGGTTCTTGTGGCGGGGCTCGTAATCGCCAGCTCCATAAACAGTTCACGTAACAACGGCCAGGCCATCGCGGAAGATTCTTTCGGGAGCAAGGAGACGGCCAGAGAAAAGCTTCGCGCCCTGAGCATTGAGCGCAAGAGACTGAAAAAGTTGGCGAGGAGAGTGAACTGGGCTGAAAATCGGCTTATAAAGTACCCGTACTGTTGCAAATACGGGACAAAGCAGAGAGCTTTGCGGATAGTTTGGGGAGCCGGTAAGCTTGATGGAAAATTCGGGCTTAAACTCAAAAAAGATATTAGAGAAAAAGCCGTTATGATCCTCAAGGCCTATACCGAAGAAAATCCCCGAGCGACGGGCATCACAGCGTAGGCAGATTTAACGCAGCTCAAAAACAAAAAAGGACTCCCTGCGGAGCCCTTTTAAATTTGTGTAAAAATTTTTAGCCAAAACTTGGCAATTGCATGCCTGAACCTGCACTTGGCGGAGGTTCCTGATTGGAAAATTTAGCGCTGCCTTTATCCAAGTTCCTAAATGATACTTTTTGTTCATCAAAATAAAGTTTGACCAGGCCGGTCGGTCCATTTCTATGTTTGGCAATATGTATTTCCGCTAAATTACGGCGGTCAAATTCTAAATCCCTTTTATAGACTGATTCGCGATAAATAAACATCACAATGTCAGCATCTTGTTCAATTGAGCCTGATTCACGCAAATCAGCCAGCTTTGGAATCGGAGGCTGTCTGTTTTCAACACTGCGATTGAGCTGGGATAAAGCTAAAACCGGGATATTTAATTCCTTGGCTATTTGTTTTAAGCCCCTGGAGATTTCTGAAATTTCCTGGACACGGTTGTCTGTTCTATATTTAGCTTCCATTAATTGTAAATAGTCAATAACCAGTAAGCCTAAACCATGTTCCATTTGCAACCTGCGAGCTTTTGTTCTGATATCCATAATATTGGCTGCGGCAAAATCATCAATAAATATTGGCGCTTCTGATAAAACACCCAAGGCATGGCCGATTCTGGGAAAATCATCATCTTCTTCGCGATCAGAAAGCCGTCCTGTTCTCATTTTCCACAAATCCACATTGGCTTCAGCGCAAAGCATGCGGTCAACTAATTGTTCTTTGGACATTTCTAAGCTAAAAATGCCAACCGGCACTTTATGTTTAGTTGCAACATTACGGGCAATGTCCAGAGCCAAAGTAGTTTTACCGACTGATGGCCTGGCAGCTAAAATGATTAAATCAGATTTTTGCAGGCCAGCCAGTAAGTTATCCAAATCGGTATAGCCGGTAGGCACGCCGCGCAGTTTGCCTTTTTCTTTGTGCAGTTCATCTATTCTTTCAAAAGTATCGTTTAAAATATTATTGATAGGCACAAACATTTGCTTTTGGTGGCCTTGGGAAACTGAAAATAATCTTTGTTCTGCTCTGTCTAAAAGATCAACTACTTCTTCTTCCTGGTCATAGCCAATTTTGGTAATTTCAGAGGCAGCAGAAATAAGATTCCTCAATGTGGCTTTTTTCTGCACAATTTCAGCATAATTAACTACATGGCTTGAGGTTGGGACTGCATTGCTCAATGAAACCAAATAGGTGCGGCCGCCAATTTGTTCCAGCTGATTTTTTTCTATCAAACGGTTAGAAAGGGTTAATAGATCAATTGGCTCGCGTTTGCGGAATAAATCCAAGATCGCTTCAAAAATAATATTGTGCTTGTCATGATAAAAGTCCTCCGGATTGACTATATCAGCGATTCTGATAATTGCATCTTTATCAATTAAAAGAGAGCCCAAAAGAGATTGTTCGGCTTCAATGTTTTGGGGTGGAATTTTTTGGAGGATGTCTTGGTCTCTTTGTTTTGACATAAGGAGTGTGCTTAAACACTGATTTTATTTCACAGATTACACTGATTTTTAGAACGCATCAGTGTAATCAGTGATTAATATCTGTGGTTCAGGTTTCAGTTATTCTATCTTACAACATTCTACCTAAATCCTGCAAGAACCTAAATGTTTAGAAAGTGTTGACAATTCTGGGGATTTTAGTTAGGGTTAAAATGTTCCTTTACAATACAGCCCGCCTTCGCATCCATCTTCTGTCCCGGGTGCGGGACTGAGGAGGACGAGCAATGCTATGGCGGACGAAGGGAGGGAATATGCCTAGACGTAAAAAAAGGTGCAGGTACAATTTTTGGAAAGGAAAACACCACCCTACTGGGTTAATATGCCCGGTCTGTAAATGTGTGGTCAGTACCTTGGTCCCAAACAAATCAGCAAGTAATCCTAAAGCCGGGTTTTATTGCCTGGAATGTGAGAAAAAATTCGGTCAAAAAGGCACTAAGTCCCAAGGAGGAGAAAATGGTTCCACGTTATGCTAATGACAAAATTACTGAAATTTTCAGCGACATTAATAAGCTGAATATGTGGCAAAAGGTTGAACTGGCAGTTATTTTAGCCAGCGAAAATCTTGGGATTTTCCCGCAGGGCATTTTTGAAAAGATTAAAACCATCTTTGATGTGCATCCAATTAATGAAGAAGTAATCAAATGGTGGAAAGCTAGAGACAAAGAAATCACCCATGACCTAAATGCCTTTATTGATGAAAGAGTAAGGCATTTGCCGACTGGATTGCATCAGTATTCCCACAAAGGCATGACTTCTTATGATACAGAAGAGCCGGCTTTTGCCTTATTGCTTAAGGCAGCAGTTATAGAGCTTGATAGACCGTATCAGATAATTAAAGGAAATCTTATGGCCATGTCAGAAAAATATCGCTATACACCCATGCTGGGCAGATCTCATGGCCAAGAAGCAAAAATTCAGACTTTTGGTAAACGCTGTGAAACCTGGTTAAAGTCTTTCCTGATTGCTTATAATGAAATGCTCGGCGCTTACAAGTTATTATCACAGTCAAAGTTAAGTGGCGCCATAGGTAATTATCAGGGGTTGACACCAGCACAAGAAGCCAAGGCCTTGGAAATTCTCGGACTAAAGCCTTTTAAAGGGGCGACGCAAATTATGCCCCGAGTAATTTATCTGCCCTTGGCTAATTCTTTGGAGATGATAGTCATTACTCTGACCCAGATTGCCGAGGATATCCGTCTCGGTGCCAGAAGCGGTCTGCCTATTTTTCAAGAACCGTTTGGTAAAAAGCAAAAGGGCAGTTCAGCCATGCCGCATAAAAAAAATACCATAACCTGCGAACAGCAGGTTGGTATGCTGACAATGGCCAGGAATTTTGCCCAGATGCTGCGTGAAAGGGCAATTACCTGGGAAGAAAGAGCTATTGAGCAATCATGCGTTGAACGGGTTGCCTGGCCAGATCTTTTCCACGTGGTTATGCAGTCATTCAAGAATATGATCAAGGTCTTGAGTGGCTTGCAAGTTTTTCCTGACAACATGATGATTGAAATCAAAAATTCCCGCGGTTGTTATGCCTCTGAAGATGCCAAGGATTGGCTCAAAGAGCATGGCGCGGAATTTGAACTGCCACATGAAGACGCATACCGCATTGTGCAATTAGCTGCCTTTAATGCGCATAAAGTCAGTTTGTTTAGGCAAAATTTGCGCCAAGGAAAAATTGAGTCCTATGTTCAGGCAGAAGAAGTTTTTGCCAAACTCAGGGAGCAGGTGGCTCATGTCAATTCGTATGACCATTCCTATGACCATCTGGCAGTTATAATTGCTAATGGCAGTTTAAACTATAGCGATGAGCTTGACCTGTCCGAAGACGAGGTCAGCAAATGGAATGAAATCCTGCGCAAGATTTTCACGGTTAAAAAGAATGTTGAGAGTTTTAAAAACATTTTCAGCATTACTTATCAGTTGCGCGGTGAAGACGAGCTTTTTAAAAAATACGAATAGTTCTGAAAACAATAACCCCCTGTACTGCTATGCGGTATGGGGGTTTTTTCTTGACAAAAATTATATTTTTCGTTAAGGTTTTGACAAGTTAGTAAGTTTAAAACCCCAGTGCTGGGTTAAAAAATTTTTAAGGAGGTGGAAAAGGAGATGGATGAACAGCAGGTTGCCATAATTTTAGGCAGTCAGAGTGATGAGGAGATTGTAGAGGCAAGCGGCCTTTATGCACTGCTCGATGAGTTTGGGGTGACATGGACAATGTCAGTTTTGTCAGCCCATCGCCATGCAGGGGAACTTGATCAGTTTTGCTTTGACTTAAATCGCAGAAACATCAAGGTAATTATCTGTGTGGTCGGGTTGAAAGCTGATCTGCCTTCGGCAGTCAAAGCCAGGTTGCCACACGTGGCTGTGATTGGAGTTCCTTTACCGGATGCCTCGGACGGATTTTGCGATGTGGCTGGCTTGATTCACATGCCGCCGGGATTGCCGGTACTTGTGGTCGGAAGCGGTAAAATGGGAGTGACCAATGCCGGCTATGCAGCGTTGGCTGTTCTGAACGCTGATCCAGGCTCTAAGGTGAATCAGATGGCCCTCTCTACTCATTTTGATAAGAAAGCCAAGAAAAAACCTCGGCCAGCCGAGGTGGACAAGAAAAAATCGCTACCCAGCGAAGAGGAGGACTGAAAATGACCGAGTTTAACTTAGATTGGAAACGAGGTGACAAGCTGGCCCAGGGCAAGACCAAGATTGTCTGGTCAAATGCGGCTGACCCTGAAACCGAAATTTTGGAATTCAAGGACGACATTACGGCAGGCGACGGGCAGAAACACGATGTCATAAAGGGTAAAGCCTTGGTGGATTGGAAAACCAATCGTGACATCATGGAATTTCTCAAACGGCAAGGTATTTCCATGGCATATATCGGGTCGCCCGAAGAGCGAATCGTGATTGTGCGCAAGCTGACAAAGGTCCTTAAGCTTGAGGTCGTGATGCGACGCGTGGCAACCGGCTCAATCCTGGATCTCATGAGAGGAGCAGTAAAAGAGGGAGATGTCTTTGATCCGCCGCTTCTGCAATTTTTCTACAAAGACGACCTCCTGCATGATCCACTGCTTGACGCCAATTTCCTCTTGACCATTGAGTGGAAAAAAAAGCCGATGGATTTGTTTACCAAAATCGCCATGCTCAAACTTCGTCAGTTCCTGATTTTGGAGGCGGCTTTTGCCAAATATGGAATTCAGTACATGGATGACAAGATGGAGATCGGCGTTAACCTCAAGGATTATGATGCCCGTGGCGAATTGACCTGGGGTTCAGGCGGACAGATCATGTTGATTGACGAGATCACGGCTGGTTCATTCCGAGCCTGGCCATATGCCGAAGGTGTAAAAAAAATTAATCTAAGAGAGAGAAACGCCATTGATCAGCTCAATAAAGGCGGCATGCTGGATAAACAGCTTTACCGCGATGGCGCTTCAACCAAAGTGGTCAAGGAAAAATTTGAGCAGATTGCCGCAATCACTGCTGGTTTTAAAAACCTGGATATAAACGTGGCAATTCCCGATGTATCTTTGGCAGAGCTGCTAGGCAACTAATCTTTAAAATAAAAGCGCACTTATCGTGCCAACCCCGAACTATGTATGTTCGGGGTTTTTAAATTGGATGATGGACTGAAACGGTCGATTATTACATCGGCCGTTTTTTTATTTTTTTATAAAATAAAAGCGCCCAAAAGGATTTTATTCCCTTGGGCGCTAAATTTTTGACAATAAGTTTTTTTTAGCTTTGTGCTAGTCCAAAGCCCTCAAGTGTTGCTTGGGCAATGCGCATGCCTACATTTTCATCGCGAAAACGTTGTACACTGATGTGCGGGCCATTTCCGAATATGCCACCTGACATGGAAAAGCCGTGGGCAAGTCCACTCTTCACCGCCTCAAGAGCCTCTTCTTTTGTCCAGCTGTAGAGACCGTTTTTGGGATTACGAATGCTTTCAGTTTGACCGATCCTGTCGTGGAATGTGGCTTCTTCTTTGATGTCACTGAATGAGATTGGTTCGTTGTGGTAAAACTTCCAGACCGGTCCTCGTTCCACTAATTCCATCTCATCTTCGCTTGCCGCAGTATTCCACCCGGAGCTGAACTTGTCAGAGATTTTGTAAGCGGGAAATTTCGTGCCACTTGCTGTCTTCTCATTTAAATAATGGAAGTCAATCCCGATTATCAGAAAAACATCAGGATCTTTTTCGGGTGGCATTTCGCTGTAGACGCTTGTTACTCGGGAGCGACCATGTACGCGGACAAAATCGCCTTCCCAAAAAGGTGTTTCGGGAAGATCTCGGATAAATTCTTCATCCCGTTCGTCGTTATTTGTTTCAGCCTTTTTTGCAATGAATTCCTTTAGCCGACGTTCGTATTCTGCCTTGTCAACAAGTGATAGGCGCTGACTGAATTCAGTATGTTCCGTGCCGTTTTTAAGTTTCAATTGCACCCAGTGCCGGTTTACGTAGACGCCTGATTTTAAGCCAAAGTTTCCAAGGCGGCCGTAATGAATTTCTGAGAATCCGATGATTGTTGCTCTTGTTCCGTCAGGGAAGGGATTGTAGCCCCACTGTCGGTTTGCTTTCGGAATCGTAACAATAACTTCATCACCTACTCGCATCAATTGATCGTACATTGATTTTTCCTCCTTCTTTAAATGTACACCAAAAATAAGATCTTAAAATTATGATAGCTAATTAATTCAAAAAAGTCAATAGTTTACTGACGCGATCCATTGACATTTTTAAATAATTTTGCTAATTTTTAAACAATAAGTACGGGCAGGTACTTTGAAAAACAAAAGCGTAAAATCATAAGTCCATAGCTGATGGTTTATCCTAAGCAATTGGCTGATTTTGCAAAACATTAACTTATCATAGCCGATGCCAAAAGGCTAGGCGATTGGAGGAACAAAATGAAATATCAGCAAATAACTAGTGATCAAATTTTGAACTTGGCGTCAAAAGGCCTCTTTATTAGAGGTGAAATACATAAACATTCAAACAATCTTGATAAAGCAAGTATTTGTATTGTCTGCAGTACATGCCGGTCAAAAGATGTATTTCTAGACTATGTGACATTGAAATATACTTACGATCAAGTTTTGAATGGCAAAAGCTTTGATGCATATTTGGAATGCAAAAAGTTTCATTACCTAAATGCACGTCTTTACTTAAAAGATATTTTAGATAGTAACTTTTTCAAAGAAAAATTGTCCGATATTGTGATGTTAGAAAAATTGGGCGATAACGCAAATCTAACGAACAAATATATACAACTTCCACTTGCCACTCCCGCAGTAATTGCCCACCTTGCTCGCTTTCACGGCATGATCGGTCAGTCTCAGAGTCCTAAAGTTCAGAATGATGGACTGGAAGTAGTTTACATGCGCCTTGGCGCGCTCATTTCTCAACAACTCAAAAGATGGTCCCAAATGGTTGGTTAATTAAAATTCAAGCTCGCTGCTGCCCCAGCGAGTTTTTAAATTCCTACGAAAATACGAATCTTGTACGAATATACGAAAAGTAATTCTTGAAAATTTGTATATTTGTAGTTTATTCGTAATTCGTAGGAGTACCATTGACATTTTAAAAAAAATTTGCTATTCTATTTAATCACACTAAAAGGAGGGAAATAATGGTTGATTGTCCTGAAAAAAAGAAAATCTTTGAATTTTTACGCAAATCAGATGAAAGTGAATTGACCGAGGAAGAATTAACATTGGTTTTTAAGCACATGGATAGCTGTCCTATCTGTGAGGCCATCTTCCAAAAAGAATTGGCAGAACTCCCCGACGATTATTTTGAAAAATTGGGTCGGAAGATAATAAAAGGCATGCATGATTCGGTTAATAAACTGCCTTGGCGCAAAAAATATTCCATCAAGTTTCGGCTCTTTAAAAATGGCTTGAGAGCAAAGCTTGATAGGATTTTCAAAATGCGCTATACTGCTTAAACAAAGTACATTTATATTTTGATTACCTCCCGAGTTAATGAAAAAAAATCTAAAACGAGGAGGTACGTAATGATTAAGTATGACAATCTGTCAAAAAAAGAGCTCCGAGAGAAACTTTTAAGAATGTCTCCAGAAACCTTAAAGGAGTTTGCTGAGCTAGATAAAGCCGATTCATGGCTGCTTGAGCTCAATCTTCAAGAAATGAAACGCGAAGAAAGAGAATCAGAACTCGATTCAAAAATGGGCGAGTAGTTGCGACGGGGGTCTATTTTGACCCCCACTTTAAACCTCCTTGGTAGCCGTGAGAAAAAATTTATAAAGAAAATGTTTTGGGAACTAAGAAGGGAGATGTGTTTCCCAAAAGAACAGTAACGGCAACCAATAACATTGGCTAATAAGCCAAAGAGGAGGTAGAAAAATGAGAAACACAGATCATCTAACCGATGAACAATTGAGAGAGTCGATGAATAAGCCGCTCTCATCAAGTGCGGCTGCACGTCGGAAAAAAGCAATAGAAGATAGTCGTTGGCTTCTTGCGCTCAATCTTGAAGAGATGAAAAAGCGGGAGTCCGATCCCAATTACGATCCTGCTGATGATCCAACTTGTGTATTAATTTCTACTGAAAGCGATGAGGAATAAACTCGTCGCGAACCGGGACCTGCATAAATGTAGGTCCTTTTTTATTTTTGAAATGCGAATCAACGAATAATGCCTGCCTGCCGGCAGGCAGGCGAATGCTACGAATTTTGCCTTACGAAATACGAATTTGTAGGAAAATACGAAAAGGAACTTTCGTACATTTCGTAATTTTTTCGTAATTTCGTAAGAGTATGTTAAAATAATTCCATGCAAACATATAAATTACACAAAGAAACATTTTGCCCTGAAAAATTTAAAATAGATTACCCGGCAGAATTAAACAAAGAACAATTAGACGTGGTCACAAGTGGCGAAGGACCTTGTTTAGTTTTGGCTGGGGCTGGATCTGGCAAAACCAGGACTTTGGTTTATCGCGTGGCATATTTGATTGAAAAGGGCGTAAATCCCAAAAATATCCTTTTAGTTACTTTTACTAATAAAGCAGCCAAAGAAATGTTAAATAGGGTAGAAGTGCTTTTAAAGTGCCAGCCAAAAGGACTCTGGGGCGGTACTTTTCACCATATTGGCAATATGATTCTGCGCCGTTATGCCAAGGTTTTGGGCTATGAAAGTAATTTTAATATTTTAGACCAGGAGGATTCTAAAACCTTGTTAAAAGCAGTCATGGGTGAATTAAATTTAAATTATAAGGATAAATATTTTCCTAAACCAGATGTAATCCAGGCCATTATCAGTTTTAGTTCCAATAGCCAAAAGCCAATTGAGCAGGTTGTGCAGGATAAATACAGTTATTTAGACCCAAAATTAATTCCGGTTATTGAGACGGTTAACAAAGAATATCAGGAGAAAAAGTTTAAAACCAATGTGATGGATTTTGATGATCTTTTGACTAATTGGCTGAAACTTTTGCAAAAGGATAAAACTGTCAAAGAAAAATTAGCCACTCAATTTAAATATATTTTGGTTGATGAATATCAGGACACAAATAAAATCCAAAGCGAGATTATTTATGAATTAGGTTCAGTGCATAAAAATATTTTAGTAGTAGGGGATGACTGCCAATCAATTTATTCTTTCCGAGCCGCTGACATTAATAACATTCTTTCATTGCCAGACAGATTAATAGGTACCAAAATTTTCAAACTAGAAACTAATTACCGTTCGTCGCCAGAAATATTAAAACTGGCCAATCAAAGCATTACTTATAATTTAAATCAATACCAGAAAATTTTACAGCCAGTTTTGGAAAGCAAACAAAGACCTGCACTTGTGCCGCTTAAAGATGGGGAACAGCAGGCTGAATTTATTTGCCAGCGCATCTTAGAACTTCAAGAGGAAGGTTCAAGCTTAAATGATATGGCTGTTTTATTCCGTTCTGCTTTCCAAGCCATGGAAATGGAATTGGAATTAAATAAAAGAAATATCCCGTACCAGATGCGCGGGGGAATTAAGTTTTTTGAACAGGCGCATATTAAAGATGTGATTGCGTTTCTTAAAATCCTGTCTAATTATCAGGATGAGCTGGCCTGGAAAAGAGTTTTACTTTTAAATGATGGCGTGGGTCCGGCAAATGCAGAAAGAGTCTGGCAAGAAATCAAGCCAACTGAAAATTTAAAAAATGCTATTTCCAGTTTGGTCAAAATTTCGGTTTCAGAAAAGGTGACTCGCAGTTTAGAAAAACTCAATTCTTTACTGAATACATTAGTTGCTCAGGAAAAAGATTTTATTGCCACAGCCATAAAACTGATTATCAAGAGTGAATACGAAATTTATTTAAAAGCCAATTTTGAAAATGCCAAAGACAGGATTGAGGATTTGAACCAGCTGGCCAACTTTGCCTTGCAATATGAAAAGCTGGAAAACTTTTTGTCTGACGTAACTTTGTCCCAAAGCTTTAAAGGCGAACAAATTGAAGGCTATCAGGAAGGACCAGATGAGTCCTTGGTTTTAAGCACAATTCACCAGGCCAAGGGTTTGGAATGGAAATGTGTTTTTGTGCTGGGCTTAGTTGAAGGCCAGTTCCCGCATTATAAAATCTATGACCATCCAGAGGAAATTGAAGAAGAAAGGCGCTTATTTTATGTGGCTGTAACCCGCGCCAAAGATGAGCTTTATTTAACTTATCCAATTATTTCTTTTTCTTTTACTACGGGTGAAAATATAAATAAACCGTCCAGTTTTATTTCTGAATTGGATGACAATTTATTTGAACCATGGCAGGTCAATGAAAATGGGGAAAGTTATGTGGGTGAAAATGAGGATGAGGTGATTGATTATGACAAGCCGGAGAAGAAATTAAGGAAGCATGAATTTTTAAGATCGGTTACGTACGATGATCTAGAAGATTGAGGCGAAACTACAGATTACAGATATTTACAGATTTACAAATAAATTCGCATTCATTCGCATCAAATATTCGCATTAAATAAAAAAGCCGAGGGTTTTATTCCTCGGCAAGGTTTGAGCAAGAGCTCTCTTCGCAGATATTACACGTTGCGATGAATATTTTTTTTTGCAATTCGCGGATTATTTTTCGACCAAGTTTTGAATTAGGTGAGATGGCAATCATAGTGTTTGGATCTATAATTTCATGATATACGCTTTGGATTTCTGGAATTGTAACGCAGATTTCCCCATCATTATTGGAGATTCTTCTGCATATATAACATGGCTCATCTGTCTGTATAAGTCTATCTTCAAAGCGTACTTCATATCTTTTTTCGTTTACAATAATCTCAGCTTGGCCATCACAGACTTCAATTTTATCGGTAATTTCTATGCCTAAAACTTTCATCTTAACCTCCTTATTTGATTTGTTTTAAACTTAGTACAAGAAGGGCTTTTTGTCAAGGTTCATTGATTTTATGGTATAATGAATTTAGGAGCTGGGTAAGCTGGGTAAGTAAAATAAGGTGGCTAAGCTTACACAGCTTAATTTACTTACCCAGCTTAATTCTTAATAACAAAATATGCTAGACATCCAAATCCAACACGGCGACATAACCAAAGTTACAGCTGATGCCATTGTTAATCCAGCTAATTCTTTCGGTTGGATGGGCGGGGGATCAGCCGGCGCAATTAAACGCGCTGGCGGTGAAGAAATAGAAAAAGAAGTAGTGGCCAAAGCACCTTTGGAAATTGGCATGGCTGTCGCTACTACTGCCGGCAAATTGCCCTACAAAGCAGTTATCCATGCGCCAACCATGGTAAGTCCCGCAGAAAAAGCCCAGGGCTATAATGTGGAAATGGCAGTGAGGGGTGCGTTGCATTTGGCTGATGATTTTAAATTCAAATCAATAGCCATGCCAGGCATTGGGACTGGGATTGGCAATTTTCCCAAGAAAGATGCAGCCAAGGTAATGATTGATGAGATCCGTAAGTTTGAGCCGATTAATTTGGAGAAGGTGATTTTAATTGATTTGGATGAGGAATTGGTTAAAGATTGGGAAGCTCAACTAAAGAAAAAATAAAGATATAAAATTTATATTTTAAAAGCGGGCTTATTTAAGTCCCGCTTTTATGGTAGGTTGATAATTCCTGAATTGTAGGCTTTATCTTCAAAGAAATTTTTCAAGTCAGTAATGTTGTCTGGTTTGCCAGCGACAATTACATTGAAACAAATTTTCCCTTTTTGATCTTTGCCCTCTAGTTGGGCAATTGGCGTGCAATTTGTTCTGATCCTGTCAAAAATGACAGGCATGTCTGTTCCAAAATTGCCTTCATCCAGAGCAAAATTGACTTGAATAAATTCATAACCAGATTCCTGAAATCGGGTTAAACAAAGTAGCTCAATTTCTGAAAGCAGTTCCAGCATATCTTGATCAAAACCTACATCAATTAGTTTCAAAGCAAGATCATTTGCCTTTGAAGCTTGTGTCATTTTTTCCTCCTTTTAAGATTTGCTATTAGGCTATCATTTAAGATTATTGATTGTCAATTAAATAAAGTGTAAGTAAATTTTTTAAAAGCATGGCTACTGTCATGGGCCCGACTCCGCCAGGCACAGGTGAACGGAAACCAGCAACTTTATCAACCTTTGGATCAACATCGCCCACAGTTTTTTTACCTACTTTATTAATGCCAACGTCAATTATAATCGCGTCTTTTTTAACCATGTCTGGTTTAATGAATTTTGGTTGGCCAATAGCGGTGATTAGAACATCTGCTTTGGAAGTCTGAGATATGAGATATGAGATATGAGATTTGGGATTTAAGTATTCTACTTTAGATTTAGGTAGTAATTTTTTAAACGGTTGGCTGAATATTTTTGAATTAGACAAAATAATAACTTTTTTATTTTTTAAATCAACTTTGGTTTGTTTAATTAATTCTATAATGCCCAATACATTGGGTGAAATTACTTTAGATCGGGGATGAAAGCCATCTACGTCCTTGCCAGGATTTATGGCTTTAATTAATTTATCTGGATTAAATTTCTCTGGCAAAGGCAGCTGGATAATAATGCCATTAATGGTCGGATCATTATTCAGAAAATTAATAACTTCCAAGATTTTTTCTTCTGGGCAATTTTTGTCCAAAAAATAAGTATAGAAATCAAGGCCTACTTTATGGCAGGCCTTTTCTTTTATTTTAAGATACATCTTTGAAGCAGGATCATCGCCAACTAAAATAGCAGCCAAACCAGGCTTTGTGTCCAGTTTAATAACTTGTTTCCTGATGTCTAAGAGAATTTCATCAGCGAATTTTTGGCCATCAATAATTTGAGCTTGACTCATATATTTATTTTCTTTGGTCAACCAGACCACCTGCGTATTTTGCTTGGTAAATTTGTTTATTGTTTTGAAAAATTTTTTCTTCGCCGGAAAAATTATCTATTTCACCAATAAATTCATTGAGATATTTAAAATCATTTGCTTGATATTCTTTAGGACCGCGGAAGGGCTTATCTTCGGGAATTTGCTTTAATGCTTGTTGTAAAAATCCATAAAGGCCTTTTAAGTCAGTTATGTCTTTATTTACTGATCCATAATAGGTCATGATATAAACTGGTTTATTTTCATAAAATACAACTTCACGTCCGCCATATGGCTCTCCGCCAAAATAATTATCATGATATTTCCAGTCATCATCAATAAAAATCATGGTTGTTGATTTGTCATTTTCAATAACTTTAGGCGCAGATTCACCAGCTGCGTAAGTTGATTTTTTGGCTTTGACTAAAAATTTACAAAGTTGTTTCAAATCTGGCATATATTGGTTGGGCGAAAACGCCCCTTTGTCCTCGTGTCATTCAGAGCCTGTCTCGGCCAAGGCTGGGCAAAGCGTGGAATCCTGGATTACTAGATTCTTCACTTCCTGCCTGCCGGCAGGCAGGCGTTCTGAATGACAAAGGGGCGTTTTCGCCCTCGTCCTTTAATATTTTAAGTCCTTATAAATAGGGAATTGAGAAGTTAACTTTTTTACTAATTCTTTGGCTTTATCTTTAATACTGTTATCATTTGGATTCTTTAATAAATCAGAAATAATCTGGCCGATTAGCTTCATTTCATTTTCTTTCATGCCTTGGGTGGTTAAAGCAGGCGTGCCTAAGCGCAGGCCAGAAGGATTTGCCGGCGGATTTTCATCATAAGGAATAACATTGGCATTCGTATAAATCCCAACTTCAGCTAAAAGATTGGCCGCTTGTTTGCCGGAAATTTTTAAAGGCCGGCAATCAATTAAAATTAAATGGGTATCTGTTCCGCCAGTTATTAAAGTTAAGTCATTATCAATTAAAGTTTGGGCCAAAGCCTTAGCATTTTTTACTGTTTGTTTTTGGTCTATTTTAAATTTTTCAGTCATTGCCTCCTCAAAACAAACTGCTTTGGCCGCAATAATATGTTCAAATGGACCGCCTTGAGTGCCAGGGAAAATAGCTTTATCAATTTTTCCTGCTAATTCTTTTTTGCATAAAATAATTGCGCCTCTGGGTCCGCGCAAGGTTTTATGCGTGGTTGTCATGACCACATCTGCATGTGGAAAGGGATTTTCGTGTTCATTGGCAATAATTAAACCAGCAGTATGAGAAATATCAGCCAGATGGTAAGCGCCAACTTCTTTGGCAATGTCGCCAAAAAATTTAAAGTCAACTTTTCTGGGATAAGAAGAATAACCGCTAATAATCAGTTGGGGCTTTTCATTTAAAGCAATCTCTCTGATTTCATCATAATCAATCAGATTTGTCAGGGGATCAACATTATAATGCACAATTTTGTAAATCTGGCTGACCAAACTAACTTTACTGCCATGTGATAAGTGTCCGCCATGCGCTAAATTTAAAGATAAAATTTTATCTCCTGGTTTTAGCAAGGCAAAATAAATAGCTAAATTAGCAGTTGTGCCAGAGTGTGGCTGGACATTAGCGTGCTCAGCATTAAATAGTTTTTTTGCTCTCTCTATCGCTAAATTTTCAATTTCATCAATAAATTGGTTGCCAGTATAATAACGCGCTTCTGGATAACCTTCAGCATATTTATTATTTAAAACCGAAGACATGGCCTCTAAAACAGCAGGTGAGGTAAAATTTTCCGAAGGAATCATAACCAGGCCGCTTTGCTGGCGGTGGAGTTCATTTTTAATGTTTTGGTAAATTTGCTGATCTTGTTTGGATAGATGTTTCATAGGTAATGAAATATGTAATAAAAAATAGGAAATACGGATTGGAATGTTTTAAAATAGTAATACGAAATAGGTAATAAGAAATAAGGATTGGTAATATTATTTAAAATTAAATCTTCCTTTCCATATTCCATATTACATATTTCTTGTTTCCAATATTATTCTAATTTTACAAAAATAATCATCTTTGGTCAATTTTAAAGAGGGGCGAAATTACCCCTCTTAGGAATGGAAAGCGCCAAGCCAGCTGTTCGACATAACAGTCGCTTGGCTTCTTTCTAGTTGTTTTTAGCTTACAGAATTTTTCAGAATTGTCAACCCAGTTCTTCGCGAAAGTCTAGGTCAAGTGTTAAGGACATTCCAGAATTTCATAGTCAGAAAAAATATTGGTATCCAAACAATAGGTTTTTATTTTGCCGTTTTCCACAACGGCAATTTTTGAATAATCCCAGACATGACGTTCTGATTTGGTTATCAGTAATTCGCTCGCTGCGGGATGTTCTTTCTGCAGTTGGACGAAAACTTTGTTGGATGTCCAAAAACAGTTTGCCCTAATTATGGTTATTCCGCCGATTAATATGCTGGCCATGATAGCCAGAATGACAATGGCGATCAGCAATTCAATTGAGGTATACCCCTTTTCATTGCGTCTCATTTTTCAATCTCCTCCTTTTGAAATTTAGTTCATTGGATTTTGTTGTTTGGTTTACTAATTGGCAAATTGCTGTTGAAATGTTGGTGCTAAAGTATATTTGATTTCCCCACCCTTATTTGGATTCTTCATCGACAAATCAAGTTGAGAATAATTATGCGGATCTGTAGGTGGCAGTGGAATCAAAAGCTGTTTGAGCCGGTAGAAAATATATTTTACTATTGACTCTATTGGGATACCATCTGGCCTTCGAAAAGAAAGCAATTTTTTGTCGTTGAACTCAATTGCTATATATTCCGAAGGTCGTCTTTGTATTTTGATGATCCCTCCGATGGAATTTGTGGCATAGCGTTCAGCCACGATTTTTTCCAGCAGAGACGCTATAACTTCTTCAATCTTCACTGCCTCCTCGATACTTACTGTCACAATTGACATCCTCATTTTCCGTTCCTCCTTTGATTTGCCCTCAAAATTTGAGGGGATAGCCCCCGCGGCGCGGGGGGAATGAAAGTAATTAGAACTTATATTATTTTAAAGATTTTGTCAACCCAGTGTATGTTATAGTACGCCAACTAAACTCAATTTAAGTGGTTAATTTTTTCACCAAAGCGCCGAGAAAATATTCGCAGTATTCGCATACAACATTCGCATATAATAAAAAGAGGCAGCTGGGGTGTGGCAGCTGCCTTGTAAAATTGGTGGAATTCTGGAAGAGGGGGACGAGGATATAATTATCTAGGCATTGCCTAGTAATTGGCGCCCTGAGCCGCGTTCGGTTCAGGGTGGAGAATGAAAGGACTATATGTGATCAGTTAATAATGTTTTATTAACTGGAATTTTCGCCCTGACTTATGTCAGGGCTGGAGAAAAGGTAGCGAAATTTCCTCCGGCCAAAAAGAATTATATTCCTTAATCAGTTAATCAATGATTAACTGTTATTTTCGCGGAACCCGCAATAAACAGGTTCCGGAAATTGCTATGCACTAACGCTCTCTAATGCGTTTTGCACATAGGTTGTCGATAAGGACTCAGATAGTAAACTTTCGCTCTCTTATGCTAAGTTCCCCTGTCCTTAGTTTTGCACATAGGTTGTCGATAAGGACCCAAGATAGTAAACTTTCGCTCTCTTATGCTAAGTTCCCCTGTCCTTAGTATTAATTTTATAGTATTACAGAGAAATTACAAGTTTTTTACCATGTATGTTTTCCACAGCTTGTAGCCCAGTTTTTTATAATATTCCCTGACCCCAATTCCAGATATGACGGCGATTTTTTTAAATCCTTGCCCTTTTGCGATTTTTTCAGCTTCTAAGATTAATCGTTTACCCAGGCCAGCGTGCTGAACTTCATGCTTTTTTGAATTCAAAGGAATTAAAATGCCGTAAGTGTGAAGCTCGCGGATTAAGGCCGCATCTTTTAATTCAGGTAATTCTTTTAATAAATTTTGATCGGGTTTTTGGGCAAGCCTTAATCTTAAGAAAGCAAAAAGAGTTTTTCCATCTTTTGATTCATAACCTAAAAAGTATTCCAAACCATCTGAAGCTTTATATTTTCTAATTTTTAATTTTAATCCTTTTAAACTAAAAGTTGTGTTTCTGGCTTCACGGCAGCGGATGCACTGGCAAATTTGCCCAGTTTTTTTAAATTCCTCCTGAATAAGCTGGCGTAAATTGGAAATTTTATTGCCAGCTAAAATGCTTTCTCGGGGTATGTCGCGTATTAATCTGCTGATTCTGACATAAGGCGGAATGATTTCTTTTATTTTAATAATTAAATTTAATAATTGTTTGTCAGTATATGGCTTGTATTTGCCTTGTTTAAACCATTTGTAAAGTTCAGAAGTTTTTGTGACCACGCATGGATAAATTTTTAGCATGTCTGGCTGAAAATTTTGGTCAGAAAATATTTTTTTAAACATTGCTAAATCACGGCTAGGAGTTGAACCTGGCAGATTTGGCATCATGTGATAAGAAATTTTAAACCCAGCGTCTTTGAGCAGTTTTGTAGCATTAATAGTTTGTTTAACTAAATGTCCGCGTTTATTTAATTTTAAAATTTTATCATCAATTGTTTGCACGCCAATTTCTACACGCGTGGCCCCAAGTTCGCGCATGCGTTTGATTTCAGCCGCATTAATATAGTCAGGCCGAGTTTCTAAAGTTAACCCAATAACTCTGTATTTAGCTTTTTCATTTAATTTTTGCGCCAGGGCCAGGTTTTTAGAGATCTTACCATTAAACCCGTCAAAACAGCGTTTAATAAACCAGTCTTGGTATTTTTTCGGTAAATAGCTCCAGGTTCCGCCCATGACAATTAATTCGCATTTATCAGTATCATGGCCAGTCATTTTAAGCGCATTAAGACGCAGTTTGACTTGTTTAAATGGATCAAACTTACATAAAATAGCGCGCATAACAGCTGGTTCATTGGATAAATATGATTTTGGCATTTTGCTTTCAGATGGGCAAAACAAACAATGGCCTGGGCATTTATACGGCTTGGTTAAAACAGCAATCGGCGCTACGCCGGACAAGGTGCGTATGGCTCTTTTTTTCAGTAATTTCTCCAGTTTTTCCTGCCTTTTAATGCTTCCATGTTTAAGCAAAATATGATAAGCTGAAAGCAGTTTGATTTTCTCTGGAGGAGGAATATGAAAAGCTCCTGCGAAAATACGAATATCACGATTTAAAGCCAACTGGCTTGTAATTTTCGTTTTTAGCAGTTTAATTACGATATTTTGATAAATTTTATTCATAAAAGGATACTAATCTACGAATGGGCTACTAATCTACTAATGGTAATGGATTATTTAACTTATTAGTAGATTCGTAACAGATTAGTAAATTAGTAACATAATCACATGAAAACTGCAGTGGCCATGAAAATCCTGGCCAAGAACAAAGAAATATACGACCAAATCGCAGCAGACTTTGCTGAGACCAGAAACAAAATCTGGCCTGAGTTTGAGTATTTTAAAGGTTATTTGGCAAATGGTCAAGATATTCTGGATTTGGGCTGCGGCAATGCCAGGCTTTTGGAATTACTAAAAGATTATAAAATTAATTATCTGGGAATTGATTTTAGTTCTAAATTAATTGATGAAGCAAAAGCTAATTGGCCGAATTTTAATTTTATGGTTGGTGATATTCTGGATCTGAATTTAAAAGAAAAATACGACTTGGTTTTTTTAGTTGCTACCTTGCATCATATTCCTTCGCAAAAATTGCGGGAAAAAGTTTTGCTAAATGTTAAATCTGTTTTAAAGCCCAATGGCAAACTTTTAATGACCAACTGGAACCTGTGGCAAAAGCGCTATCTTAAATATATCATCAAGTACACGCTTTTAAAAATTTCTGAATCAGAAAATGGCATTGAAGATATTTTGCCAAAGGATTTAGACTTGCAGGATGTTTTTATTCCCTGGCAAAAAAAGCATCAACGATATATTCACGCTTTTACTGAAAATAATATTGCCAGCTTGCTGAAAAAAACAGGCTTTGAAATTATTAAAAATGTTTCCAATTCCAGAAATATAATTACAGTGGCGAAAATCAAAGAACAAACTGAAAAGGAAAAAAAGAAAATGGCGAAATTATTAACTAAAATTTAATAGTTGTATGTCTTGCCAAAATTTTGATATTATAGTAAAATATTCAATATAATTAAATAAAATAAACAAAATGGCGAAATTAGATATTAAAAATTTTAATATTACAGGCCTATATGATAATGAGTTGGAAGGCATTACTCAAGAGAAGGTAATCGAATTATTATCGATTACTGGCGATGAAGCAAAAAATTTATTTTTCTTGGGCATTGGATCTAATAGGGTTTTTGTAATACCAGATAGAAATTTAGAAATTAAGTTTGAGAGTAATAGGCTAATAGTAAATAATAAAACCGAAGGTAATGATAACCCAGAATTTATTATTGAAACATTTATTAAATTACAAGGCTTAATAGAGGAGTCTGAATTAAAAGCCTATGGGTTTAATCTAGATATAAACGCAACGGCTGATAATGAAATTGATTGGAATAAATTTTTAAATAATGATTTTTTGAAAAATATTAATGCCACAGATACTTTAATAAATGCGTCGATAAAAATAAAAAAACATTTACCCGATGATGTGATATCTGTACTAGAATTGATTCCCTCTGAAGAGAAGAATGTTATTGGCGTACATTTAAATAGGCATTTTAACTTGTCAGAATTAAAAAAAATGGAAATAATTGTAAGTGATTTTTTAAGCTTTATAAAAGAATCTATGGTTGATACAGACAAGCTTTTAACATTAAAATAATATGCAAGATAGAATAAAATACTTACAGATGTATACGTTTAATGAAAAATCTACATTATCATCCGTGGAGAGTCTTTTTGATAATGGTACTGAAAGTTATACTGATAAGAAAATTGCATCGGCAATTAGAATGTATACGGGTGAATATATACAGGATTTATCTTTAGATATAAGCATTTTGAAGCAAAGAATAAATAGTATGGAAAATTCTCTTTTGTCTCAAAAGAATATTTTTATTCAAAACTTACCTCTCGAAAGGATCACATTAATTCAAGCAATCCCACTATTGCTTGAGGAAAAAGACAGCCATTTTGTAATATCTAGTAGTGATTTGGATCTTTATGGTGAGGGTGATACTGAATTCGATGCAATTAAAGATTTTTCTCTGTGTATGGAGGAACTATATTTCGATTTAAAGGGGGAACGAGTTGAAGATTTGGGCACATTTCCTAAATTTATTTTAGATTTCTTAAATAAGATAGTAACCGAAAAATAATGAGATTAAAGGCGGCAAAAATACAGAAAGCTTTTAGTAAATTAGATCTTTTTATTAAAGAAGGAGATCATAAAATGGCTTGGTTTATTTATAATGGTAAAAAAGTACTTTATACAAAATTATCTCATGGCTCTGGTGAAGTATCCGCAACAGATAAAATAAGATGTCAATTAAAATTAAACGAGACTCAATTCCAAGACTTGATAAATTGTCCATTGAAGAAGGAAAATTATATTGAGATACTAAAATCTAGAAATTTAATAACTTAAAACAGGATAAAACATTAAAACTCCTTAGCCTAATCGGGTAGGGGTTTTTTGATTTTATTTATATTTTTTGCTAAAATTACCTTATGGATCTATCTAAACTCAAAAAAATTCACATCATTGGCATAGGCGGGATTGGGATTTCAGCTGTGGCCAAGCTTTTGTTAAGCCAGAATAAAATCGTGACTGGTTCTGATTTGCATGATTCAGAGATTATTGAAACCCTGAGAAATTTCGGGGCCAAGATTTTTATTGGTGAACATAAGGCCATGAATATTGGCAAGGATATTAATCTGGTAATTTATTCTGATGCTGTGCCAGAAGACAACCCCGAACGAGTACAAAGTAAAAAGTATAAAGTAGAAAGTATGAGTTACTTCCAGTTTTTGGGCCAATTCAGCAAAAACAAATACACGATTGCCATTTCTGGCTGTCATGGCAAAACAACTACAACTGCCATGGCTGGTTTGCTTTTAGAAGCAGGTAATTTTGATCCCACAGTGATTGTTGGTTCTAAAGTCAAAGATTGGGATGGGAATTTAAGAATTGGCGATAGCGAGTATTTTGTGGTTGAAGGCGATGAATACAAGGCCCACATGATGGAATTAAATCCCAAAGTGATTATTTTAAATAATATAGAATTTGACCATCCTGATTTTTACCGTGATTTAACCCAGTACATTGATACATTTCAGGATTTTGTTAATAAACTGCCTGAAGACGGCTATTTGATTTACAATCGGGATGATAAAAATATTACTGAACGTTTGGAAATGCCAAATTGCAATATCGCGACTTTTGCTTTGGAAGACCAGTCAGCTGATTTAATTGTCAAAAATATTAAAATAGAACATGGTCGCCAGATATTTAAACCAGTTTATAAAGGCCAGGAACTGCGCGACTTTAATCTGCAAGTGCCTGGCAAATTTAATATCTTAAATGCTTTAGGCGCCAGTTTAATGGCTTTGGAACTGGGTGTTAATGCTGATGTGGTGAAAAGCACTTTGGCTCAATACACAGGCGCCTGGCGCAGGTTTGAGATTATTGGTAAAATGTCTGGTTTAACGCCTGATAAAAATGGGGCTTTGGTGATTTCTGATTACGCGCACCATCCGACAGAAGTAGCTAAAACAATCCAGGCAGCCAAGGAATTTTATCCTGATAAAAGATTACTGGTTGTTTTTCAGCCGCACCAGATTCAGAGAACAAAATCTTTATTTGATGACTTTGTAAAAACCTTTGCTCAAAGCCCGGCTGATGTGGTGATTTTGTCTGAAATTTATGATGTGGCTGGCAGGGAAGAGAAAGATGTGACTAAAAGAATTAGTTCCAATGATTTACTTGATAAAATTATCTTAACTGAAAGCAAGAAATTAATTGCTGGAGTTAAGCCATCTTTATATTATTATGCTAGTGACTTAACTGAAACTAAGGCCAAAATTTTATCTGAAGTGCAGAGTAATGATGTGGTGTTGATACTGGGGGCGGGGGATATAGACAAAGTAGCGAGGGAATTAGTGTAAATTCAATTTTTAATTAATTATGATTGCTAAAGAAATAAAAAAAATTGCAAAGAATAGACTAAAAGATGCAGAAACCTTACTTCGTGCTAAACGATATGATGGTGCAGTATATATTTGCGGTTATGCAATAGAACTTTGTTTGAAAAAGCAAATATGTAAAAAATTACAATGGACTGAATTCCCACCCGGTCATAATTTTAATGATTATAAATCTTTAAAAACACATAATTTAGAAATATTATTAAGTTTTACAGGAAAAGAAAGTAAGGTTAAAAAACAATTATTCGCGGAATGGTCCATTGTATCACAATGGGATCCAGAATCAAGATATAATCCAATTGGTAATATTAAGAATAAAGAAGCAAAACAAATGATAAATTCAGCCAAAAAAATATTAAAAGAACTATGAAAGAATTAATAAAAAAATTTCAAAAAATTGAACAAGAACTTTCACAAGAAAAGGGTGAATTTGAGTTATTTGCTCTTTTTCAGACTGATTTTTCAATAAATAAATGGGATGTGGTTATTGCTGCTCCATGGATTATTAAAAATAAAAATATTGCTCTTTATTTAATTGTCGAAAAGATAAAGAAAGAATTAAAGGAAAATCTTATAAAATTATCAAAAGTAGTCCTAATTGATGAAAACAATCTAGCCTTAAAAGCGGTACAACAAGCAGTGCATACCGAACATAATTCTGTAGAGATTTTAAATAGCAATTTTTTTGGATTACAAATAAAACATGCCTTTATAATTACATCAAAAAAGATAAAACAATAAATTGAATTATGCAAAAACCATATTTCAAAGATAAAGATTTTACGCCATGGATTTAGATTTAAACACAAAAATAGCAGAAAGATATAAAAATTTATCGCAAAAGATTAGAGTTTTAACAGAGGATTGGGTAGATAGGAAAGTTTTTTGTCCCAACTGTGGCCATTTAGACATTGATAGGTATGGTAACAATACACCTGTTGCAGATTTTTTCTGCTCAAATTGTCGCGAGGATTATGAATTGAAAAGTAAGAAAGATTCTATTGGATCAAAAATTGTCGATGGTGCGTATCGAACAATGATTGAGCGATTGCGAAGTGCAGACAATCCCAATTTTTTTCTACTAAATTATGATTTACTAACCTTTTCTGTTTTGAATTTCCTTGTTATCCCCAAGCATTATTTTACTCCAGATATTATCGAAAAGCGTAAGGCTTTATCTCAAACAGCAAGGCGTGTCGGTTGGGTTGGATGTAATATTTTATTGCAAAGTATCCCCGAATCAGGGAAAATTTTCTTTGTAAAAAATCGTAAAATTGAGCCAAGACAAAATGTTATAGCAAATTGGCAAAAAACTTTATTTTTAAGGGAAGAGAAAGAAATTGACGCAAAGGGTTGGTTATTGGATGTTATGAATTGTATTGATAAATTAGCGATTAAAGAATTTTCCCTAGATGAAATTTATGCATTTGAAGATATCTTGAGTAAAAAACATCCAGAGAATAAACATATTAAAGATAAAATTCGTCAGCAATTACAAATATTAAGGGATAAAGGATACTTAAAATTTATAGGGCGTGGCCATTATGTATTGTCTTAAATAATATGGAAATTACTATTAGTCCATTATTGGCAAAAATATTTCTAAGAATTAATCGATTCGGAAAAGTTTTAATTGTGTGCAGGGGATATAACGAAGATTACAAGAATTTTACCGAACTCGTATGGGAAGATGATAAGGATTTGGATTTTTACGACCGGAAAACTTATCCTGAGTTTCAGCTCTGGGTTATATAAGAAAATAATTAGTAAAAAAAATATTTGAGATTGCTAAATAGAATTATTTTTTATGTTTTTTGATATATTAATTGCCATTGCGGATAAAATACTGCCTGAAGTAATTAAAAAGTTTATCCCCTTGGTTAAAATTCAACCTAGAAAAATAAAATTTACTGCCAGCGAATGGACATCTAATTTTTCTTTTTTTCTTTATAGTAGGTCTAAACAGGTTTTGTTTGACATTTACGTTTTGATTGAAATCGGAGATGCAAAATCCGAGGATTTTGAAATATCGAAAACGGATTCGCCAAAAGAATTAAAAATATCTATTGGAAACATCGAATTTAATTACGAAGTCCTTAGACTTAATTGTAAATATGAAAATAACGGAGAGTTTATTTTGCTTAAAATAGCACAAATAGATCCAGGGTATTTTATGCCATTTAATATATTAGCTAATATAGATAATAATATTAAGTTAAGAATCCTCAAATACTCAAAGAAGCAAGTTGGAGTATTGCAAAAATCACAAGCTGGAGCAGTTACATTTGAAATTCCTTTGAAGACAAAAGAAAAGATCAATTTAAAGAGTGTTAGTATATTAATGAAAAAAAATATCACATCACAGTTTACTAAATAAAATTATTTATTAAAAATAAACACTATGCCATCTCTTGAAGAATTAACAAATGAAATTGAAATAATTAAAAAACGCAATCAGCGGGTAGAAGCTGATAAGGCCTGGGAAACAAGTTGGACCAGAAAAATTATTATTTTGATTTTGACCTACATTGTTATTGTCGTATTTTTCTATTTCGCCCAACTACCCAAACCATTTATCAATGCTATTGTCCCTGCGCTGGCTTTTGTCTTGTCCACCTTAACTGTTCCGCTTTTTAAAAAGTGGTGGTTGAAAAAATATAATAAACATTCGTAGATTAGAATTTAATTTATTCGCATTATAATTAACTTAAACCTATGAAAAAACTTAGAAAAAATTGGGCACTGGGATTTTTAGGATTGCTTGCATTATATGGTTTCACCTATTTCCAAACCCATGAATTAATCAGCTTAATTTGGTTTGTCTGGATCGTCTGGTTTATTTGGTTTATACCAGTAGATAATAATTAATAAAACTATTTAAAATATTCGTAGATTCGCATTTATTCGTTAATTAGCATTATATAAATTATGAAAGAAGTTAACATTAAAGAAGCATTTGAGGCCTTAAAGCCGGAAATAATTTAACAAAAACATGTCTGATGAACTAATTGATATTTGTGATAAGGAGAATAATCTCACTGGCGAACAGAAAATGAAAAGTGAGGCGCATGAAAAGGGGCTCTGGCATAGAGCTGCTCATATTTGGATTTATAATTCTCAGGGCGAGGTTTTATTGCAATTAAGAGCCAAAGAAAAATTGCTTTTCCCTAATCTCTGGGATGTTTCAGTCGGAGGTCATGTGATAGCAGGTGAAGATCCAATTGATACAGGGATAAGAGAATTAGAGGAAGAAATTGGACTAAATGTTCAAAAAGATGATTTATATTTTTTCAAAATTATTAAAGACCAAGTAGTTTCTCAAGGCTTAAAGAATAATGAGTTTTATTATGTTTACTTTTTGAAATACGATGGTGATCCCCATAAATTAAAATTACAAGTTGAAGAAGTACAAGAAATTAAATTTTTCCCAATTGAAAAAATCACAAAAGAATTAAAAACAAAGCCTGAAAAGTTTGTCGCGCCGTATAGGGATTATTGGTCAGAAGTATTAAATGAAATTAAAAAAATAAATCCAAGGATATAATCCTCGGACTTATGTGTATCTCAACGAATAAATTCATTGAGCGTGATTAACTTAAATATAGCATAAAGTTTTAAAAAAATCAATAGGCTACTGTTAGGTAGCGTCCCCTTTTGCGACTGCTATTTTACAACTTTAAGCAATCGATTCCTGTAATGTCTGCGCCGGCAATTTCTATCGGCGCCTTGCCGTTTCTGTGTCTTCTTTTTTTACGGCAATCAG
>JBAZJU010000010.1 GCA_041651155.1 Patescibacteria group bacterium
CCTGGCAACAAGACGATTTCTCGTGCTTTAAATTCATACACGAGAATTATCCCTTAAAATCACCAGAAACCCCAACAAATCAAGCGAAATATTACATATTTTTCAACAGAATTAATTCAATCATCCCTCATATGGAAATTCAAAATCAGCTGCTTTATTAATACTTGAGCCAATCACTTCAAATCCATGTATAGTGAGAATTTCTATCATCTCTTCCTTGGTATACAAGTGGATGTAAATTGTTTTTTCCGGCAAGAATGGCTCTCGCGATTCAATTTCACCTGAGCCGCCTTGAATTACGAGACCCAAAATACCATGAGGACGCAAATATGATTTAATATTTTCAATTGTTTGTTCAAGATATATTTGTTCAAAATGGAATAAGGAATATCCAGCCCACACAGCATCCATCATCTCACTGGGCTTAAAAACCCGCATGTCCGCCACTAAAAACGTCAGCTTTGGATAATTTTTTTTAGCGATATCAATCATGCTTGTAGATAAGTCTATACCCTGGGATTTCATTCCTTTTTGGATAAAATAGTCTGTTGAAAAACCAGTCCCACAGCCTAGATCAAGAATATTTGAGCCTAATTTTAGATGGGACAAAAAAATATTATCAAATTTTAAATCATCCTCAGATTCAATCTGATCAAATTTTGCTGCATAATCTTTCGCAATAAGATTGTAGATATCTATAGCGTTTTTGTTCTTGTTATCCATAACATATACATATTATGTCCGTTCGAGTCACTCGGGTCTCTCGAACGGTTTCTTCTTGGTACCGCCACGGGGAATTGAACCCCGGTTACCAGGATGAGAACCTGGCGTCCTACCACTAGACGATGACGGCAGAAAATAAAACCAAAATTCAAATAATAAAAGACAAAAAAAATCTCAAATTTCAAACACTAAATATAAAACTTTTGTTATTAAAAATTTTAATTTTAAATTTATTTTGTTATTTGTTTTTTGTTATTTGTCATTTGTTCAGCCATTCCCCTGTCTGCCTGACTAAAAGCTCTTTGGCTTTTTGCGGTTCAGCCATAATTTCTTTGACAATATTTTCCATTCTTGTACCTTGCGAACCTTTGACTAAAATTAAATCACCTGGCTGGATTAAATTTTGCACAAAAATTCCAGCCTTAACTGAATCAGTAAAACTTACTACCTGAGATTCACGCAAGCCTGCTTCTTTGGCAGCAATTGCTGTTTCTTCTGATTCTTTACCAACCGTGACCAATGTTTCAATTCCTGCTTCAGCGACTTTAAATCCAATCTCCCGATGCGCCGCAGCAGATCTTTCGCCTAATTCCAGCATATCGCCCAAAACTGCAATTTTTCTTCTGCCTTCTGGCAGGTCAATTATTTTCATGACTTCCAAAGCGGCTTTGGCTGCGTGCGGCGAGGAATTATAAGTATCATCAATAATTAAAGTATATTTTATGCCCGCAATTAAATTCATCCTGCCTTTAGGCGGCCGATATTGGCGCAAACTTTCAGATATGTCAACTAAATTCATTTTATAAGCCAGACCAGCCGCAATCGCAGCCAAAGCCGCATAGACCTGCTGTTTGCCAAAGGAATGAGGCAAAAAAACCGGCACGGTTGAGCCGCTATAAGCCACTTTAAAACTAGTGCCCCAGATTTTGCATTCCCATTGATATTGGGTTTCACAAAAATCCTGTTCCAGCCCGCTAAATAATAATTCACCTGCTTTGATATCTGCAATCTCATTAAATCCATAAGATAAAACTCTGGATTTTAATTTATCCTTGATGCTCATGACATTTTCATCATCAGCATTGATAATTGCAATTTCTTCCTTATTTAAAGCCGTCACAATTTTTTCTTTTTCTTTTAAAACTCCTTTTAAGTCTTTGAAAGCATGCAAATGGGTTTCTGCCACAGCTGTAAATACTCCAATTTTAGGATGAGCCAAATTTATCAGGTATTCAATATCTCCCAGTTTATCAGCGCCCATTTCTAAAACTAATATCTGAGGGTAATTTGGATCCTTATAAATTAAGAGTTTAAAAATTTTATAAAAAACCTTTGACCATTTCCAAATAGAACGTCCGCCAGTTTCAGCGCCAATAATAGTCAGTGGCAAGCCAAGTTCATTATTATAACTTTTAATGTTTTGCCTGACGTTATAAGCAACAGACAAAACTGTATAAATAGCTTCTTTGGCCGAAGTTTTACCCACACTGCCTGTAATACCTATGATTTCCGGCTGGTATTTTTTTATAATTTTTTTGGCGAAAAATGCTAAAATTTCTTGTAATAATTTAATCATAGTTTTATATATAATTCCGAATTCCGAAAGCTGAATTATAAAATTGTTAAAATAATTTCGGCATTCGGCCGTCGCCGACTGAAGTCGGCTATGGCCGACGAAGGTCGACATTCAGGATTAAAAATCGTATTCCTTAAAACTTATCATAAAATAAGCCAGAAGCAAAATCATTGCCTCAAAGCTTATCCGGCACCACATGATAATAATCCAAAATAAACTTTGATAAGCGGGAAAAAAGAGGCGCTGTTGTAGTAGCGGCATAAGTTCCCTTCTTCGGATTTTCAAATTTAATGATCATCACAAAGGCCGGATCCTTAATCGGCGCAAAACCAATGAATGAATGGTTTGTGCGGTTAGAATAGGCTCCGCCTTCGGCAATCTGGGCAGTGCCGGTTTTGCCTGCAATATAGTAACCGGGCACTTTAGCCATTGTACCCTCGCCTTTTTCCACGACATTAACCAGCATGCCTGTAAGTAAAGTAGCGGTCTTGGAACTAATAACCTGTTTTGGCGCTGGCTGTTCTGTTTTGATAATTGTCCCATCAAATTTTTTGATTTCCTGCACAATATAAGGACTGACCATTTTCCCGCCATTGGCAATCGCACTGTAAGCCTGGACCATTTGCAAAGACGTGGCCGTGATACCCTGTCCAAATGAAGCCGTGGCAGTAAAAATTTCACCCTTCTTATTCAATGAATCTATATTGCCGGCTGCTTCTGATTTTAATTGAATCCCTGTTTTTTCACCAAAACCAAATTTTTCCACATAACTTTTAAAATCTTTTCTGTCCATTTGCCTGACCACAAAAATCGTACCAGTATTTAACGAGTGCTGTAAAACTTCAGACATCGTATTTTTGCCATGAGCTAAATGATCATAATTTCTAATGGTAAAATCATCAATTTTTTCAAAACCTTCGTCAATATAAGTTGTGTCTGGCGTAATTACACCCAGATCCAAACCAGCAGCCATGGTAATGGCTTTAAAAATTGAGCCGGGTTCATACGCTTCATAAACAGCTCTATTATTGTAGGCGCTTGCATCCTCAACCTTGCCATAATCATTGGGATCAAAATCAGGATATGAACACATAGCAATGATTGCGCCTGTCTTAGGATTCATCACAATAGCTGAACCGCTGTCTGCGCCAATTACCTTGGCATGTTCATCAAGCTGGGAACAAACCTCAAATTGCACTGTTTTATCCAAGGTTAAAACAATATCTGAACCGTCAACTGCTCTGACAAACTTTTGTTCAGCCACGGAAATTAAACTGCCTGAAATATCTTTTTCTGACTGAATCTCTCCCTGGGCGCCTGCTAGCTCTTTATCAAAATAACCTTCAATGCCATACTGACCCTTTTTTTCATTATTCTGGTCAAAGCCGACAAAACCAGTGACATTGGCGCCAATATTTTTTTCTGGATAATACCGATAGGTTTCTTTAGAAAGTTTTATGCCGGCAAGATTTAAATTTTTGATTGTTTCGGCCAGACTATCATCAACTTTATGCTTCAGCGGTTCATAAACATCATCTGGCTTGCTTAATTTTGCGGCCAAATCTTCCTCTTTCAGCTCTAAAAGCGGCGCTAAAATCTTGGCTGCTTCCTGCGGCGATTTAGTTAAATATTTTGGCTGGGCATAGACCAAGTTATAATCTTTATTTAAAGCCAGAGGATAAAAACTCTCCTGGTTGGTCAAGGCGGATAATTCTTTGTCTTCCAGATAGATAGACCCTCTGTCAGGAAATAGCTTTTGATATATATCGTGCTGGTCAGACGCTAAGGCAGCATAAAAATCAAATTTTAACACCTGGAAATCAAACAATTTCCCTATGATTATAAGACCCAGGGCAAAAATTAGGTAAACCAGAAATTTTATTCTAATTTCAAAACTCTTGCCTTGAGCATATTTATTTTTTGGTTTAAATAAAGTCATCTCCTATAATTTTATCAGAAATTAACAAAATAAAAAACAGGGCACAAGACCCTGTTTTTTATGGTCTATATTTATTTTTCAATCTCTTTATTTTTAAAACTTTCAAATGCCCTTAAAACTTCCAATGGAATAGCAAAAACCACGGTATTTGAATCGTCAGAAGAAATGTCATTGATGGAATTTAAGGTTCTCAAATGCAAAGCGCCTGGACTTTTGGATAAGATCTGGCCTGCTTTGGCTAGATTTTCAGCCGCGATTACCTCGCCTTCTGAATTAATAATTACTGCCCGCTTTTCACGTTCAGCTTCTGCCTGCTTGGCCATTGTTCTCTTCATAGTTTCTGGCAAAACAATATCTTTCAAGTCAACGGAATCAACGCTAATGCCCCATTGTTCAGTAATGCCATCAACAATGCTTTTAATTTTCTGTGAGACCTGTTCTCTTTGAGATAATAATTCATCCAAGGTAACTTCACCGACCACATTTCTCATTGTGGTCTGAGCTAATTGGGAAACAGCATAATAAAAATTTTCCACTTCAATCACTGCTTTATTAGCCGCCACCACCCGATAATAAATGACTGCATTGATCTGGCAGGAAACATTATCTTTGGTAATTGCTTCCTGGTTTGGCACATCAACTGCTTTCAAGCGCATATCGACTTTTTTCATCATTTGAAAAATCGGAATAATCAAGCGCCAGCCCGGATTACACGTGCTAGCGTATCTGCCCATCGTGAATTTTACCCCCCGTTCATACTGATTGACCTGTCGTAAAAAACTCAAAATTACAATTACCAGAGCAATCAAAAGCCATAGATAAGCCATAATTTTATATAATTATTTAATAAGCAAGACCAATAATATTATAATGACAAAACCCAAAAATAAAGTCAAAAGCGTAGTTAGCAGGCACATAATTGCCTCTGAAAATCTTTTTTGCATAGCCAAATAAAGCGGATAGCCTAAAACTAAAAATCCAGAAACAGCAGCGCTAAAAACAAATAGGAGCAGAAAAAAGAAAAAACCAAATAAAGCCGGGGGCGTGGGCAAAAAATTTTCCAAATTGGAAAAAAGCAACGCCACTAAAAGAACATAAATAATTTCAGCCACACCTCCGCCAATCCCATATTTATAAATTACTTTTTTGTCCATTTGTTTAGAGAAAAACATACTTATGAAATTAAAAATTAAAAATGCAAAATGCAAAATTACAATTCAAAATCAAAAATTTTAAATTTTATGCTTTAATTTTGAACTTTAAACTTTAAATTTTAAATTTATCCAAATTGCGCTGTCTCAATTGTCACCCAATTATCTGCTAATTCATCCCATTTATACGCCTTAAGAGTGCGCACTTTTTCTGTTTCTGAAGTAATATAATCAACTTTTGCGCTTGTCCCCATGCGTTTGGAATAATGAGTTTTTTTGCCAATTACCAATGGCTTAATCACGAATTCTAACTTCAGCTTGCCTAAAGACCCATTAAAGATTAATTCTTCTCTGGTGCCTTCGCCTTGTTCTCCAGACAATTCATAAACTTGATTCTCAAGCACTTCAAAATTTTTCTTGGCCATTTCTTTTATTTCTTCCCATTTTTCATCAGTCATAAGTTTAGAATTAAGAATAAAGTATTAAGCATTAAGAAAATCTCACACTTAATACTTAATGCTTACTACTTAGTACTTTTTAGAGAAAACACAGCCACAATAATCCTGTTTATAAAGTCCTAATTTCTTGGCCAGCCAGTCGGAAATCTGCACGCCATTTTTTCTTTTAAAATCCTGATCCCAAAATTTTACTTTATATTTGGCCTCGGCTTTGCGGCCGGCATTCAAAACCTGCAAAGAATTTTTTTGCCGACCCATGGTCAAAGTGGTTGAAAACCAGTCAAAGTCGTTAGCTCTGGCAAATTCAGCCGCATTGTTCAGACGATAAATAAAACACAAATCGCATCTATTTCCCCGTTCAGACTCGCTTTCAAACCCTTTAATGAAATTCAGCCAGTTCTGCGGCTTATATGCTTCTTCAAAATAGGCGATCCTCAAACTTTGGCAAAACTTTTTAATTTCAGATTGCCTTTGCCAATATTCTTCTTCCGGGAAGATATTAGGATTAAAAAAATAAACCATTAAATCAAACTTGTCCAAAAGCTGGTTAATCACATAAATACTGCATGGGGCGCAACAAACATGCAAAAGCAATTTTTCCCTGTCAAATTTCATATCTCAGATCTGAGCATTCAGAATTAACTTTTAAACAGCCAGTTTGTAACCCAAGAAACTAGCCACATTATCAATGCTCCCCAAAAAGCAGCAGTGAAATCAGCGACTGAAAAGCCTTTGACAATCGTGCTGGCAAACCAAAATAAAAAGGCATTGATTATCAAGGTGAATAAGCCCAAAGTCAAAACATTTACTGGCAAGGTCAAAAGAATTAAAATTGGCCTTAATAAGGCATTAACAATACCCAGGATTAAAGCAGCAATCAAAGCGGCGTAAAACCCAGAAACGCTCACGCCAGGCACATAATAGGCAATGCCTAAAATTGCCAAAGCATTGATTAACCAACGTAAAAGGAGGTACATAAGCTTAAATTTAAGATTTAAGATTAAATATTTAACTGTCTAAAGTTTAACAAAAATTGGCAAAAAAATAAAGCGTCTCACAGACGCTTATTATTTTTAAACTCGGATTTTTAATTCATCTTTCAAAAAGAGTATTGCGCTTACTAAGTTATCACTTAAAGTGTTAACTTCCTTTGCTAAACGATTGTCTTTTGATTGCAAAGGTAACGCCATTTTCAATAAGAAAGCAGCGGCTTCCCTGGCAAATAGCTTTTCACCATAGACAATCGTACTGTTTTCTGGTACAAAGCAAGGGATATAATCAGAATCATTTGCGAACTTCAATTTCACTTCATTACCTGGCAGATTAAATTCTCCTTTTTCAGTTTCGATTTTGACCAAAGTTGCAAATCCAGATTCAAATCCCTCAAGCTCAATGCTTATAATTTTTAGCATTATTCACCTCCTTATTTGTTGTCATAAAATTATAACATCTTCTGCTTTGAGTCAAGGTCCCAGATATATCCTGTCTTTTAATTTTTCCGGCAAGTAATCCTGTTTAGCGTCTTCTGGATTATTATAATTTGGGGTATATTTATAATCTTTGCCATAATTCAAATCTTTCATTAATTTTGTGGGCGCATTGCGTAAATGCAATGGCACTGGTTCATTGGGTAAATTTTTAATGTCTGCTTTAACCTGACCTAAGCCAATGTAAAGAGAATTATCTTTTGGCGCCTTTGCCAGATAAGCTACGGCTTGGGCCAAAATAACATCGCATTCTGGATAACCCAAATAATGGCAAGCAGTATAGGTTGAAACCGCCTGAACCAAAGCTTGCGGGTCTGCCAGGCCAATATCTTCTGAGGCAAATCTTATTAAGCGCCTGGCGATATAAAGCGGATCTTCACCTGATTCAATCATTCTACCTAACCAATATAAAGATGCATTGGCATCAGAACCGCGCAGACTTTTATGTAAAGCAGAAATAATATTATAATGCTGTTCTCCGGCTTTGTCATATAAATAACTTTTTTGCAAGGCCTGCTCAATTATTTTTTTGTCCAAGGTTATTAAACCATTTTTATCTGGCTTGATTGAATTAACTGAAAATTCTAAAGCATTTAAGGCTGTCCTGGCATCACCATTGGCCATTTGGGTTAAAAAGTCCAATACCTCATCGCTTAACTGAACACTAAAATTACCCAGGCCTTTTTCTTTATCTGCTAAGGCTCCTGATATTATTTTTTTTAATTCAGACTGTTCCAGCAAATTTAAAACAAAAACCCGGCAACGAGAGAGCAAAGCTGAATTAACTTCAAATGAAGGATTTTCAGTAGTGGCGCCAATTAAAGTCACAATGCCTTTTTCCACATAAGGCAAAAGCGCGTCTTGTTGGGCTTTATTCCAGCGATGAATTTCATCAATAAATAAAATGGTTTTCTGGTCTCTGAATTTTTTCCTTTCAATCGCTGCTTTAATTGTTTCACGCAATTCTTTGACTCCGCTTGTCACAGCTGAAAATGGCACAAAAACTGCCTGGGTTTTTTGGGCAATTATTTTAGCCAAAGTCGTTTTACCAGTCCCTGGCGGACCCCAAAAAAGTATGGAAGGCAGATTATCGTTTTCAATTGCCTGGCGCAATAAAGTTTTAATGCCCACAATATGTTCTTGACCGACAAATTCCTCAAAACTCAAAGGCCGCATCCTGTCAGCCAAGGGTGCATTTGTGTTTAAGTTTTTATCAAATAAATCCATATGGTTACTAATATACGAATATTTTACTAATTATACTAATTGGAATTGGATGAAATATTAGTATCATTAACCTGCCTGCCGGCAGGCAGGTATCGGATTAGTAAATTAGTTTCATTAATAAGTATCCTTATCTTACCAAAAATCCGTAAAAAATAAAAATGACGCGTCGCAATGTGCATTTTATATCACTTCGCAACGCGCCAAAGGGTGTGTGGGCTTAGTCATGTAAATATCCCCAAATCTTGGAGATTATTGCCCGGCCGAATTTAAAGCCACAACCGCAACATCCGGTGGACCATGTCCCGAGATAATAGTTTCCGCACCAGGGGCACTTTCTTTCTACCATGATTGTTCTCCTTTAACTAAATTTTGGAGAAATTCTCCAATTAGACATAACACCATATATTTAAACTTTTGTCAATAGTTAAATTTAATTTAAACTAAAAAAATGGCTAAAATTAGCCACATAGCAGACATAAGAAATAAGTAATATGAAATACGGTAATGGAAAAATTAAAATTTTTTATAAATTACCAATCCCTATTACATATTACCTATTACGTTTTACAAAACTAATTAAATTTAGGATTTAAGCCACTTCATCAACATATCCAGTTCCCAAGAATTAATCACATCTCCTTTTATTGCCCATCCCCTGCGCGCCGTGGCAATCCCATATTTAATTAAATCCATGTGCTCCAAAGCATGAGCATCAGAATCAATGCAAAATTTACAGCCATATGCCAAGGCGTCTTTAATCAAAGTATCTTTCAAATCCAACCGCTCGGGAAAAGAATTAATTTCCAGAGCTACTTTATATTTAGCGCAGGCCTTAAATATTTCTGTCCAATCAACATTATAGGCCTGCCTTTGTCCGATTAAACGTCCTGAGGGATGGCCCAAAATTTTTATGCCGCTTTTAATGCCAGCGATTATTCTCTTGGTCATTATTGCCTCATCCTGATTAAAAGCAGAATGCACAGAGCCAATACTATAATCTAGTTTTTTTATAGTGGCTGAACTTAAATCCAATTTGCCAGAAGCAGTGATATTTATTTCTGCGCCAGCTAGTAATTTTATGTTCTTAAACTTTTTATTTACTTTCTGAATCTCAGCTTTGTGTTTTAAAATTTCTTTGTCTGAAAGCCCTGAAGCTACGCCCAGGCCAACAGTGTGGTCAGAAATGCCCAAATATTTATATTTTTTACTAATGGCTTTTTGCGCTAATTCAGCAATAGTATTTGTGCCATCACTGGTTTTAGTATGGCAATGCAAATCGCCCAGCAAATCATTATAGCTAATTATCTTAGGAAGTTTGTGGGCTAAGGCCATTTCTATTTCTCCCCTATCCTCGCGCAGTTCTGGTTCAATATACTGCATGCCCAAAAATTCATAGAATTTTTTCTCATCAGCAAAATGATATAATTTGCCTTTTTTCTCAATGCCATATTCTGAAAGTTTTAATTTATGTTCAACTGCCCAGGTGCGTAAGCGCACATTGTGCTCTTTGGAACCAGTAAAATGCTGAAGCAATGAGCCATAATCCTGCTCTGGCAAAATCTCCAGATCAATTCTGACATTCTTCTTGTGAGTAATGGAAATCTTAGTATCTCCTTTGGACAAAATATTTTTGATGAAGGATGCTTTGGCAAAATATTCAATCAAATTTTTCGGATGCGGAGTTGCCACTACAATATCAATATCGCCAATTGTTTCTTTCATGCGGCGCAAAGAACCAACTGCATTGCATTTTTTCACTTCTTTAAACTTTTTAATATATGATAAGACTTCATCAGCAATCGGCCCAGCAGTAGTTAAAACCATACGGTTTCTCTCTTTGGTTCTAATGCCGAATTGCTTAATGCCCCTTAAAATGTTCTGTTCTGCCTGTTCTTTAAAATGCGGCAATTTATGGATTTTGCCAGCCATGGCAGCTTTTTGCAATTTTACGATGCTATCAATATGCAATTTTTTATACAAAGCCAAGGCAGTTTTGGGGCCTACGCCAGGCACCTCAGTCAGAACCAACATTTTCTCGGGAAAAGACCTAGTTAAATCCTTATAATATTTCATCTTGCCTGTTTTAATCAGTTCTTCAAGCTTTTCCGCAATGCTAATTCCAACGCCAGGCACTTCTTCCAGAGCTTTAATTCCGCCTTCCTTATAAATGTCCTCAATATCTTTGGTTAAATTGGCAATGACTTCAGCTGCGCGCGAATAAGCAATCACGCGAAATTTGCTTTCGCCTTTGATTTCTAAAATAGTGGAGATATTTGATAATATTTTAGCAATTTCTAGATTAGTCATAAGGTTACTAATATACTAATTCTATAACGAATAATACTAATAGAAAGTATAAATTGAATTATTAGTATCATTAGTACCAATTCGTTAAATTAGTATCCATCTTAATTTTACCATTTTTATGCAAAAGAAAAAACCCCAAACCTCTATGGTTCGGGGCGATTTTTGGGGAATTTTCGCAAATGGACAGTAATGCCTTTCTGTTCCAGCTTAGACAAAGTTCTGGGCGGTTTCTTACACATTGAAACCACAGCTGCTTCACTTGCTAATTTGGAAACAATGGCTCCGCCTGGATAGAGTTCTGCTTGCCACAAATTTAGCTGGCCTTCCTCATAATAAAGGTGCCATTTACTATCCCCGTTTCTGTAATAACAATAAAACAATTCCTCTTTTTCAACCTTTTTCATTGTACTCCCCTCCGATTTTTGTTTGGTTAAAGAACTATATTAAAAAAATCCAGCCTCTTTTTGGAAGGCTGGATTTATATTACTGGTTGAATTCAATTTAACAAATACTAAAGCCTTCCATTTGAGCTGGAATAATAATGCTAATAATAATGGCTAAATTTTGGAAAGCTTTATTCATATATTTTAATTTAACAAACGCTTACTTTAATGTCAAATGTTATTTAACCTAGAAAGCTGAAAAGCAATAGAGCCATAAAGCCGTTAGTTTGGGAGGTCTTTTAAAAAATTCCGCACCTTAAGATTAAGATGCGGAATGTATTGTTTATGCTTTTAATGATTTTCCCACCATTGCAATTGTTTAAGTTTTTTCCTTGAAGTTTCTATGTTTTCCTCCGCTTTTTCCCAGAGGACACACAGTTGCTTTACCGTCTTGATTTCTTTCTTCTTAATCTTTGGGTTTTTTTCATTTTTCTTTAGCCACTTCTTTAAATCCGATAACTTAGAGTATTTTTGCTTTCCCATCCTTACTTACCCTCCTTTCGTGCTTATTTGAATTGAAAATAGCAAATTCTCCATGCAAAGTCAAAATTATTCAAACAAATAGAAGCCATCCCTCCAAAAAAAATTCTGCACCCTAAAGCGCAGAATTAATGATTGGGGATTATTGCGCAATTGCACAAAAGGAAAAAATATCAGGATCTAATTCTTCTTCCTCTGCGGAAGACCAGAACTCATCAAAATCTGATTCTAATATTATTGGATTTTCCTCCTCCTCCATTAAGGTAAGCATTGCCCGAGCTGCCTCTATATATTTTAGTTCAACAGCTGGGTTTTTTTCGTTTTCTTCTATCCACTTTTTTAACTCTGCAATCTTCCTGACCAATTCTTGCCTTTCCATCTCCAGCAAACCTCCTTTCAGGCTCTTTTGATTCAAAAATATATTTTTCCAAGGAAAAATCAAATGACCAAAATTCCTATTTAAGACACTACAAAATACTGAGCAACACTTAAAGTCCGAGTTCCTTATCAATCGCCTCTTTGTCAAAACCCACTATAATTTTGCCTTCAATATCCAAAACCGGCACGCCCATCTGGCCTGACTTATCTATCATTTCCTGGGCCTTGGCAGAATCTGTGGCTACGTCAAAATCAGTAAAGACAATTTTTTTCTCATTCAGATAATCTTTTGTCTGGTGGCAAAAGGGACAGGTTGGAGTTGAGTAAATTAAAACCTTTTTTTGATTAGGCATAGATTTTATAATGAATGACTTAAACACTGATTTTTATCACAGATTACACAGATAAAAATTTCCAAGAAATCTGCGTAATCAGCCCTAAAAGGGTCCCTTTGGGATGATTTTTAATCTGTGGTTTTGACAGCAAATTTTTTCAGCCAGTCGCGAACCTGTAAACGAATCGCCTCTTTATTCAAATTAACTTTATTAAAAAATTTCTCATCTATAATTTCAGCGCCCTTGGCTAATAAACGTAAATTATTAAAAACCTGGCCAGCGCCCATGCCATCCTGAGTACAGAACAAGACTAATTTTTTATTAGTTAAATAACTCTGGGCTAAAAAAGTCCTGATTGCAGGCGGTACATTCGCAGCCCAATTTGGCGTGCCTAAAAAAATTAAGTCATATTGAGCCAGGTCAAGCTTGAAATCTTCTAATCTGGTCCTGTTTTTCATAATAGCATCAAATCCTGCCCAGAAATACCCCCATGCCCCTTGGCGCGACTTTTTGTCTACCAGAGGCCTCAAATCCGAACCTAAGACAGTGGCAATTTCTTCTGCTACAAATTGGGTATTGCCAGAGCGCGTATAAAAAATTACGATTGAGCGTCCGCCAAAGGCGAATCCCGCTTCGCGGGACATATCATCTTTTTCCATATTGTAATAATTAAAATTATTTTCTCCCCCGAAATTTTTTGGGCAAAATAAGCAAAGCTTGATCAAATATTTTCTTGATGTGTCCGATTTTCAAAGCTGTTAAAAAAGCCAGGAAAGAAATAATAAAGAAGGCCAGAATAAAAATATATTGCAGGATTAAAGGATAAAACAAGATGGCTGCTGCCAAAATAAAAAAGGCCAGCCCCATGCTAATCATATACCAAATAATCGCCTGTAATTTATGATTTATTAATTCTAAAATTTCTCTGGTGATCATAATTTTTATTTTTATTATTTAGCGAATAAATCAAGCTGATCTTCCTCAGCCTTGGTTTTCTTCTTTGCCCTTTCTTTCGGAGGCAAGGGAGTTAAGCGTCGCAAACCTCTGCCTTTGCCGGCTGCAATTTTTGCAGCTTGCATTTCATTTACCCAGGCTCCTGTTTTTATAATATTCTCCTGCTTTTTAGTAAAAATTTTCCCAGTATTTCTTTTTGCATCTTTTGCTTTAATCATTTCTATAATCTCATCCGGTAGTTCACGGACTATTGATCTGACTATTTCCTTACGTGCATCCGAATCTAAATCCTCCGGCAAGACTTCATTGGCCGCCCGGATAAATAAAGGATTTTCACCCATATTTCTAATTTTATCTTCAATTTGCTCTCGCCATTTGTCAATTTCCTCGGGACTTATATCCTCAATTTTTCTCTTTTTTATTCTTTTAACTTCATAGTTCATATCTCGTAATTCCTAATTCAAAAAATTATTCAATATCCTCTTTTTTTTCTTTAAAAAATGCCAGCCATTCTTCAATGGACTGCAAAATTATTTTTAAAGGCGCTTCAAACAAAAAATCAAAAATAAAAACAAAGATATTGATGCGTGAGAAATTAAATGACAGCCAGCGTCCCATGCGGATAAAAGGCAAAGTCAAAAAGTCAAAAAGTTCGCCAATAATATTTTCCCGTTTTCTCAAAACCACCAACTCCCGGGCTGAATTTCTGATGCGGACGCCGAAAAAGCTGACAATGCTCAAAAAAGCCAAAAATAAAAGTATGCTTAAAACGCTGAAATTAATGCTTTTCAAAAACCAGACAACCAGCACAAATGGAATTAAAAAAGTAATCAAATAAACCAAGTTAAATACGCCACGCGTAAACCAATGGCGCTTTTTTGGCTCGCGTATGTACTTAACTTCCGGTTCTTTGTTGCTCAAAATATCCTCAATGCCGGATACCATGGCCATTGTATTTTTTTCACTTGGTGTCCGGATAGTCGTGGCAATAATAATCATTAGTAAGGGCGGGAAAGAGATATTCACCCCGATTGCAATCCAGCTAAAAGTTTTTAAAAGATAATAGTCAAAAGGGATTTCTAAAATTAAAGCCAAAAGCATCTTGGTAAAAAAAACATAGATAATCGCCCGCCAGATCTGAGTTTTTAATCTTCTTTTTGTTTCGCTGTATTTAGCCTGGCAGACTTCCCTGATTTTATTGTCTAAAAGGCCAGGCTCATTTATATATTCCCTGGCTTTGTTTAAATCTTCATAAATTACTTCACGCAGAATAATCATCATAGTGGCATACCGTCTGCAAAAATTTAGGAGGCGAAAAGCCATTTTGTGATCAATCTGCTTATCTATTTCCTCTTTAATTGCGAAAACCTGGTCAATAAATTTTGACAAAAAAACAGTGTAATCATTTTTCCATTCAGGATACCAGAGTTTCAGGATAATAAATTCCAGCATGGGCTTGTCAGATTTAATCAGACTGCGGTTAACCGCAATGAAAATCTGCAAATTCTTTTCTTCTTCACTCATAGTTTCGCTGACAATTTCCAACCGCTCTTTCATTTCATCATACATAAAACGGACAAAAATCTTTTCTTTATTCGCCGGCACAATTGTTTCCTCAATCTCGCAGGCAGCGATATTTAAAACCCAATCATACAAATCCAAAGAAGCTTTCAGGCCCTTTTGTTCGCTTATGCCTGAATAAAGCAAATCGTATTTTTCAATCACCTGTGCTACTTCAATGATTTTCGTTTCAGGGATTTTATTATTTTCCAAATAACGGGCGGAAATCAATTCTTTGATCACATGTTCGCTCATTTTATAATAATCACTGCCCTCAATAAATCTTCGCTTCAAAATCCTAAAAATAGCACTTTTACGCAATAAGTGATCCTCTTTATAGTCAACTATAGTTCTGAGCTTTTCATACATGAAAGCAATTGCGCTGGTCATAATATTGACCCGAATCAATTCTTCGCCTTCACGTACAATAATCTGATCTTTGGCATTTGCGCTTGTCAAACCTTCAAGTAAATTGGCTAATTTCTGCATACACTACGAATTACGAATTTTATACGAATATACAAATTATTATGCATGAATGTCAATGCATATCTTAAAAATACAAATTTTAACAATTTTATTATAAGCTAATTATAGCAAATTTATTTAAAATTTAAAAGATCCTGGTTTTCTCAATCCTAAACAAACTTTAATTTAAAAAACCAGAGTAAAAACCCGGTTTTCTAAAAAAATATTAAATAATCTAAAATTATTCGTAAATTTGCAGTGTATTCGTAGATTCGCATTAATATTGCAAAAACATTCTCTTAATCTTCACTTCTTCATATTTATGAGCTACTACTTTGGCAATATTATAAGTACCGAATTTAGGAGCTTCCAAAAAGCCTTCCATGGCTGCTTCAGCAAACCAGCCGGAATCCAGCCAATCATAAAGCCACTGGTCAGTGTATCTGACTTCTTCCTGATCAGTGCCAGAACCGATTGTCTGCAGCCACTTGCGGTTAAAATCTTCCTGCGAGCCAATGGGCGGGGTCATAATTAATGGCAGGCCTAATGCTGTATAAAAAGAAAGTTCACTTGGCTTGGTCCACAGAATATCAGTGCTGCGCAAAACATGATTAAATTTTTTAAAATAAATTTCTTTATTGGGCGCAAAAGTACAAATAATATTTTTATCCCAATATTTGCCCAAGCCTAAATCATACACACTGTTTTTAAAATAATTATGGACTTCGTTGCGAATACCTGCAATTAAATTTATTCTGATCTGATTTTTCATGATTCTGCGCTTCAGACTTTTTACAATTTCTACGCCAATCTCTTTTTGCGCGCCTGCGCCACCGACTGCAAAAGTAATGGTTAGAGGATGATGTTTGCAGGGAAAACAAACCTTGCCCAGCTGGTCCTTGATTGTTTCAGTGTAGGCTTTAATATATCTTTTTTGCGGATCTAGATTATACAAGCGATGTCCCAGGTCTTGTTTCAAAACATGCAAATCTGCTCCGCCTAAATTTTCAGTGGGCAAGGGAAAGCCTGTCAAAAATATTTTCTCGGGTCTTACGCCATAAAGCTTTAATCGCTGTTCAACCCGATTGTTAGGCGCAAAATAATTTATTCTGCTTTGGGCTGGACTTAAAGATGCCCAGGTGCGGCTGATGTCGGTATCAGTGGCCAAGCAATAAATTTCCTGGCTAAAATTATAATATTCAGCCATAAAAGCTATGACAAAAAAAGTCGTGACCAAAGGCATGGGTTTTTCTTCCAGCTTACTGATCAAATGTTTGCCCCAATTATCCCTTTCTATAAAATGCATAAAATATTTCAGCTGATTATTGGGGCGGGATAAATCCCGTTTAGGATAAAATTTCGGAATTGTCTGAAATCTATCAAACCAATCCCAAACCAGACCTCCGATTAAAGGTGTTTTTTTAAATTTGGACAGCCATTCATAAAATTCCCGGCTTTCATTCCAGATTTTTTTATCTCTTTCTGGTATGCCGAGATAATTATTAGCATTAATAACCTTGCCTTTATACGCCATCACGCGCAAAGGCTCTGCTGCCCGCTGGTGCCCATAGCCCATATCAACTGCCACCACCCAGGCCTTTTTATGATTTAGCTTCTTTTTTACCATAAAAAAATTTTCAAAATTTATATGCCTTCAGAATATTATGGTTTGTTGTCAGATTTTCCAGCATAAAAAACAATTCCTTTTCTTCAGCTTCGGTCAATGGCCTTTTTAAGGAAAAAAGTTCTGTTACCCTATAATTAAAAATTTTAAAAGCCTTTGCCTGATAGCTGGCCAGCGCTTTTTTCTTTAAACTTGCATCTTCAAGGATAGAAATTTCCAATTGGGAATTAAAGCTGCTAATAATGCGGTTGTGGAAAGTAATTTGATAATTACGCATGATTTTAAAAAAATTAATCATTTTTAAAAGGTATGCTGGCAAAGCCTTTTTCCGCCACTATAATATGATCCAAAAAATCAAGGCCTAAAATTTTCGCTGCCTCATAAATTTGCTGGGTAATCTCTATATCTTCCTCAGACGGAGTTGGATCGCCGGACGGATGATTGTGGGCCAGAATAAACGCAACTGCAGAATATTCTATGGCCGGCCTTAAAACTTCGCGAGGATGGATTATATTGGCCGTTAATGTGCCCATGGAAATTACTTCGTCATGGATTAATCTATTGCGGCTATCCAGATATAAACCCCGCAAATATTCCTTTTTATAAAATTTTAAATCGTTTAAATAAACGATAACTTCTTGTGAATTTCTTAAAATAGGCAGGCTGCCCCTGTCTTTTTCAAAAAATCTGCGGCCCAATTCAAAACAAGACACAATTTGGCAGGCTTTAATTAGAGGAATTTTTAATTCTTCATGCAGCTTCTTTGGATCTTTTTGATTTAGCAAAGCCGTAGTGCCGTATTCCTGGCAAATCCTTTCGCTCAAAGCCAAAACACCTTCTTTTTTTGACCCGGTATTAAGCAAAATCGCCAAAAGCTCAGAAACATTTAAAACCCCCGGCCCAAACTTAAGCAACTTTTCCCTGGGCTTATCTTCAATCGGCAAATCAGCAATTTTTAAAATATACTTATGGCCTTTGCCAAAAAAAAGATTATTAGTCCTGATTTTATATTGTTGCAGGCAGTTTATCATGGCTGTTTTTAATTTAGATTTTATGATTTAAGTGTTGTTTTATCTTAATTGGACTAGAATTATTTTTTCTTTATGGTTAATCTACTTTCACAAAAATACAAATCTTTTCATACCCTGTTTGTAGACGATCATCCTTATTATACCAAAAATTCCCCCTTTTAAAAATTATTTTCCGTGAAATACATTTTTAGCGCATCTAAATTTGCCGACTTAAAATACTTTTTTAAATTAACTTTATTTAAATTTAACCAGGCAAAACCTTCGTGCTCAAAACTTATTTTTATTTTACCCGCTAAATATTTTGCTTCAAAACACAAATAAAAAACCCTGACTATCCTTTTTTTATTATTAATTATTACTTTCGTTGAAGAACTTAAATGACGCCCCAAAGCCACGGGCTTAAGATTTAATTTATACTTAACATTACCAATTTCCTCTTTTACTTCCCTAGCAATTATCTTAGCAAAAGGCATAAGAAATTCATTAGTATCAATTCTTCCGCCTGGCAAATCATAATAGTTTTCATATCTCCCGCCTTTAACTCCTTTTAAACCCAAAATCTGCCCCTTATTGTTTTTCATAATGAGTTTGAGCGAAATTTGATAAAAATCTTTTTCTGGTTTCATGATTTAAATAATTCTTTCTTCCTTTTTGCTAATTCCATTCTTGCGATTTTCCTAGCTGATTGCGAATAAAAAAAATTATGTTCATTTATTTTTACCTTCAGCCTCTTATATATTGCCAAAAAAGGGAAATTTTTTCTTCTCATATCTGCTTTAATTCCCAATATAGAATAACGCCATAATTTATCGGCATCCCTCATTATTCCTTCTTCTTTAGATATAAAATTTTGCCTTGTATCGTGTTGGGAAATTATTTCAAGAATAGGCTTAACAAATTTTGGCGGATATTTTGCTTTAGCCAATATTTTTCTGGCCATTTTCACACCTTCTTCCTGATGTTTAATTCGCACAACATATTCTTTTTTAACTGTATTTTTTGGAGAAAAGGGCAAAAAACGATTTTCCTTTGATAATCTGCCCCAACCAATGTCATGCAATATTGCCGCCGGCACGACAATATTTTCATTTGCCTGCTCAAGTTTACACAATTTAATTGAAAAATTGGAGACAGTTTTTGCATGGCCTTTGTCATCTCGCTTATCCTGATTTGGCAGAGCCATCTCCCAAATTTTTCTAAATTTCAATTTCATAAATTTAAATTCAAAACTTCCTAATTTCAGAATTCGGCTTTCAGAATTCAGAATTACCAGGTCTTATCAATCACCTCAACATTCCCATTCAACCCTCCATAATGCAAAACCGTATAAAGGTTGCCCGAATCATTAGTGCCGTCAAAATAATATCCTACTCCCACATGAGTCAGATGATCATGCATGATTGTCTGGTAATGAATGCCATTATCAGCTTCTTCGCTCATATAATAATCAAATAAATCATCCATTGAGGCCATAATACTTACATTAATTCCGCTGGCACGATTATAACTGCCCCCGCCTATATTTTCATAAAGCCAACCCCAGTCCTCACGAAAGCCGATTTTAAAATTCTGCCACACCCACTGCCGGGCAATCATATTAACTGGCACGCGCGTATGAGTAATTTGCCCCTGATTATACATTTCATTTGCCCAAACCGAGGCAGTATCAATCATTCTTTGATCTGAAACAATCGCTGCATGACCGCGTTTTGTTCTTTCATAATTTATGCGGTCTAAAATATGCTGCATCACAATTTTGTAACTAAAACCTGTTGGCACGCTCCCCTTTTGAAAATTACCAGTCCCAGCAACTTGCGTTCCGCTGGAAATAAATTTTGCGTCATTAAATGTTAGCTGAACATTATCTGAAATAATTGGGATATTAACATCTATTGTGGCTGTTGAATCAGAATTTGATGAGCTTGTTGTACTGGGAGAATATGGTATTAATGGTATTTCATCAGCAGCAACTTTAGCTAAATCAGTATTGGTAATGCCCAGACTCAAATAACGCATAATTTCATAAGCTGCTGCGCCGTCTTTGAGATAATATCTTTTATTGGTTTTGGGATAAACATACCAGGCCTCGCCATGCTGCTGAACCTGTAATAATATTTTGCCTGATAAACGGCTTCGTAAAGCAGCATCGCCTGTGAAAGTATCAGTGTCTTTTGGTATTTTGGCTAAATCAGCATCAGTAATACCCAAACCAAACGAGCGCATCATTTCATAAGCAGTTGGCCCGTCTTTCATATAATATCTTTTAAAATTTGTGGGATTCACGTACCAGGCCTCGCCATTGGCTTGAACTTGTAATAATATATAACCTTTGAGCCAGGCTAAGCTGCTTGAACTTGCGGTAGAAGACGAACTGGAAGAGCTAGAAGTATTAGAGGAGCTAGAAGTTGTTAAGGCTTTGTCAGTAATATTAAAAAAAGTATCGCCTGACCAGCCAATAGTGCCATCTGGCGCAATAACTTTGTACCAGCCATCAGTTTTGTCTGTAATTTTAACTACCTGTCCTTTTTGCAAGGTTGTTAAAATTTTGCCAGTCGCAGTACAGGCCTGATCGCGCACCCAAACTGCGGACAGCACTTCACCCTTAGCATCATAAGTATAAACAGGGTCACAACCACAACAGCCGGCATTGGATGTGAGAGGAATTAAAATTAAAGTAGTGATTAGGATTAAAAATATCAATTTTTTTCCGCCAGAGTCGGATCCGCCTTTGGTAGACATAAATTTTAAATTCATAAAATTTTAATTATATGTTCAAAAAATTAATTATGCCAAAACTTTTTTCTATAAATAGCAAAAAGTATTATGGAGTTTGCGATAAGTAAATAAATTTGGAAAGCTGAATTTTCTATATTCCAAACTGGGATGGACGGAATAACTAATAATGCCGCAAATAAACTAGCGCCGAAGGTGAAGCCTGTTTCAGTTTCAGGATTTTGCCAAGCCTTCTTAATTGTCGGAATACTTGCAAATCCATCTCCCAAGACGGCAAAAAGAATAGCCAATTTGGGTGAATCTATCCCTAACCAAAGTAATAAGGCGAAAACCGAACAAACGCCACAAAACAAATCAAAGGTTGTTAATTTCCAATAACTCTTAGGATTTATAAATGAGGCAATAAATACAATTAAAGGTAGAAAACCAGCCAAAAAAATACGACTTGTTGCCCAAATATCAGCATGACTGTATAACGCTGCTCCAGTACTAATTAAAGGTGCTAAAGCCCACATTGACCAAGTGATGCGATTTGGCTTAGTTATTCCTTTCAAAGTATCTCTAATATAAGCCACTGAACCTGATATGGCGACAAAAATACTTAAAATAACCAACCAATGAACGAAATTTATTCCTAATAGCATAATTTATTACTTGTTTTTAATTGATGTTATATCCTCTTTAAGTTTACTAAATTTAGCACAAATTAACAAATGGATTGAACTTGATTTAACTCGTTTAATTTGCTAAAATAATCTTATATTTAAAATTCGGGGGCGTCGTATAATGGTAGTACAGTGGTCTCCAAAACCACTAGCGTGGGTTCGATTCCTACCGCCCCTGCCAGTTAGAAAGCGTTCCAGAGACCCGAGTGCCCGGCCTTCGCCAAGGCTACGGCGGGCAGGCCACGGAAACTCATGGAAACTAAAAATACTGCTAATATTAACAGTATTTTTTGTTTAAAACTTTTATTTTAAGAATCTCATTATTACATCACTTAATTGCCTGGGCAATAATTTAGTTTTTGGCCAATATTCTCTGGCGCCTAATTTGATAAACTTTTGCTCGTCCTTGTCCGACTTTAAATTAGTAAACACTATTACAGGCAATACATCTGTAATATGCTTAGCATTTAACTTCTTTAAAATATCTTCACCCGATTCCGCTCCTAAAACAAGATCAAGCAATACCATGTCTGGTTTTTCTTTGGCCAGTATTTTTTCAACATCAGCATATTTTTTAGCATCAAAGACCATAAAACCATCCAGCTCTAATTGGGTTCTGTACATGAGAATTTGATCAGGATCATCCTCAACCATTAAAATTGTATATTTTTTATTAGTCATATTTAAATAGCTGATAATTGAACGAAGAAAGTTGTGCCCCGGCCTTCCTTAGATTCAAACCATATTTTCGCGCCAGGATGAGCATTGATGACTTTTTTGACAATAAATAATCCCAAGCCAGAACCATCTGTATGCAGTTCCTTGGCATTTGAAGCACGGCTGAATTTCCGAAAGAGTATCTTTTGTTCCTTTCCAGGAATACCTATGCCGCTATCCTTAATTTCCAATTGGGCAACCTTATCAATTCTTGATAATTTAATTGAAACTTCTTTATTCTCTGGCGTGTATTTCACGGCATTGTCAACCAGATTGCCAATGGCTTGTTCTAAATATTTTTTATCGCCTTTAATCATAATACCTGGAGTTATATCTGCAATAATCTTAATCTTTTTCTGTTCAGCTTCAGGCTGATTATAACTAACTATGTTGCTAACCGAAGCTGATAAATCCAGATCTTCCAGAGAATTTTTTAAATCCAATTCTTTTTCATCTAAGTCGCTGGCATCAAGTATGTCATTAATAACAGCATTGAGCTTTTGACCTTTTGAAAAGGCATTGCCAATAAATGACATCTGTTTTTCTTTTGGCAATTTATCCATTGTCCCGCTTTTAAACATATCTAAAATGCCGCAGATTACACTGACCGGAGTTCTTAACTGATGTGAGGCAATATCAAGGAATTCAGATTTGACTTTCAGGAGTCTTTCTAACTTTTTATTATTTTCAACAATATCTTCAGTTTGTTCTTTGACTTTTTCCTCAAGATTTTCAGTTAATTCTTCCAGGGCCTCTTTGGCTTTTGTCTGGGCAAAATTGGCTTCAATAATCTTCCCCGTGCTTTTATTAAAAAAATAACCGTAAACAATAACCAAAGTAAAAATGGTAATAATGATCAGCGATGATACCCTTCCCTCAATTAAAAGAAAAAGACCCAGGAAAAAGAATATTAAGATCAGGCTGATTGCCTGATAATGCAAAAATAAACAGTTGCGAAATCTAAATTTGCAATATTGGCAGCGCTTATATGGAGAATAATTAAGATTTTTGACCAACCAGCAATTTTTATTGAGATACCCGGCCTCTCCTGCTTCTAGCTTCTTTTTGTGATTTTTCATTTTTTATTTCCTAAAAATTTTTTGAGTAAAACATACATTAAGGTCGCCACGCAAAAGCCGACAAAACAAGCCAAGAATATCAAAAAATCAACGATTAAAATATAAATCCAGGCATAATCATCGGTTTGGCCATAATAAAGCCAAAAAAATCCTGCTAAGAGCAATACGCCGGTCATACCGGCGACAAAACTCAATTCTCCTGAATCTTTTAATACCAAGACGGATTTGTCTTTGAATATTTTTTTAAAAACCAAGACATGAAACTGGTAGGCAATATTCAATTTTAGGGACATGGCGCCTAAAATAACTAAAATACTTGCAGCTAAAACCAGCCATTGACTATGAATTAAAACAGCAATTAAAACTAAAATCCCGTAAACTGCCCGGGAAAACTTTAAAGAACTGTCATGAATTTGGCATTGTTGCATAGATTTATTTTAAAATTAGAAATTAGATGCATTTTTTAACAGCCAGACATGCTTTCCTTACATCTTCAATATCGTTATATATGTAAAAACTCAATCTGCAGCTGGCAGGAGGATTTAATCCATAAAATTTATGTGCCAAGGTTGCGCAATGGCAGCCAGCCCTGGACTCTACTCCCAAGCCGCTTAGTTTATCGGCAATTTCAAACGGGCTTTTATTTTTACAAGTAAAAGCGACTAAAGCAGTCCTTTTCGTGGCGGATTTGGGGCCGTAAATATTTAATGAAGGCATCTCACCCAATATTTTCAATGCTTCTCCGATTAGAATTTTTTCATGAGCTTCTATATTGTCCATCGCCTTTTTAACATCCGCCCTTTCCAATTTTTTATCAGTCATAAAGTATTTCTGCCTGCCTGGATTTAAAGAAAAATCCATTAATAATCTTAAAGCCTGGGCGGAAAGAATCGTCCCTAAAATATTAGGAGTTCCAGCCGTGAACTTCCATGGAAGTGAATTATATCCTACCTTTTCCGGGCTAACCATTCCTTCGGCAATCATATCGCCGCCATATAGAAAAGGCCTCATCTTCAAAAGCAATTCCTCTTTCGCATATAATGCCCCTGCGCCAAATGGCGCGAGCATTTTATGGAAAGACCAAACAAGGAAGTCCACACCCAGCTCATTTACATTAATATATGTATTGGGAACGACCTGGGCGCCATCAATCAAAAGATAGGATCTCTTATCTCCATTTGGCTGGATATAGCCGCTTGAGTCGGCGATATTTTTTATTTCTTTAATCGGGTTTATTGTTCCTAAAAAATTTGACGCTCCGCTGCAGCAGACTATTTTTGTTCTCTGATCTACCAGGGATTTTAGATGATTTAGATCAAGCTCTCCATTCTCTTTATCAAATTTAACAATTCTATATTCCACGTTAATACCGAATTTCGGCAATATTTCTTGGCATAATCCATACCATGGGACATAATTTGAATTATGTTCCATGAATGTCGTGACTATGTTATCTCCATCTTTAAATTCAGTCAGCAAGGAGTACATAACCGAATTAATCGCCTCAGTGGCGTTTCTGTATAAAATAATATTTTTTCGTGAAGAAGCGCCAATAAACTGGGCAATTGTATCATAAGAGGATTCAAACTCTTCAGTAGTTAAGACCGAAGAATGCGATTGGCCCCGATGGACATTGTCATATTGAATGACAAGTTTTTTTAAAAATTCTAATAATTGAACAGGAACTTGCGTACTCGCCGCATTATTAGAAAGAATTCTTCCCGCTTTTATCGCCGGGAAGAATTTTCGTATTTTTTTAGTATCTATCATAAAAATTATTAAAAAAGCGGACAATTATAAATACATTATACCAAAAACACCTCTTTGCAGCAACGCAGTGAATTTATTCGGGCCTGAGCCTTTTATTTTTATAGGCCAGCCGACTTCTCAGGTTGGCAAGTATCTGGCTTTTGAATTTCAGCTATGCTATAATATCAATACCCATTGATATTTAACCCAAAATTATGAACTTCAATTGCTGTAAAACCAAAAAATCCCAAAACAACCGGCAACTAATGATAAAATTCTTAAAGATTATCGCCGATAAAAACCGGCTGCAAATTATTTGTATGCTGAACAAGGGCGAAAGATGCGTCTGCGAAATCTGGCAAAATTTAGATTTGCCTCAGAACCTTATTTCGCACCACCTCAAAGTTTTAAAGGATTTCAAGCTATTAAAATCAAGAAAGGACAGGACAAAGGTTATTTATTCTATTAATAAAAAAACGGTTAACAAGTATCATTCGCTTTTGTCTCACTATTTAAATAATAAATAAAAATTTATGATTATTAAAATCTTGGGCTCTGGCTGTCCCAATTGCCAAAGACTTGAAGCTAATGCCAAACAAGCCATAAAGGAACTTAATCTGGACGCAAAAATAGAGAAGGTTACCGACATAACAGAGATTATGAATTACGGCATTATGAGCACTCCCGCACTAGTCGCCGATGAAAAGGTCTTAAGCTACGGACGAATTCCTGATGTGGAAGAAATAAAACAACTCCTAAAATAAAATCCTTAATAATCTTTAAAATATGTTTTATCCTATACAATTATTTGCCAATTGGCTATCCTATGGCTTATTTAATCTTAAACAGGGATCGCTTGCCGGTGAAGCCGTAAATTTCTTTATTTTTGACACTATAAAAATATTTATTTTGCTGGCAGTAATTATCTTTGCAGTTTCAATAATCAGATCCTTTTTGCCGCCTGAAAAAATACGGAAAATCTTGTCTCGTAAGCATAAGTTCGTTGGCAATATATTGGCTGCGATTTTTGGTATTATTACGCCTTTTTGCTCTTGCTCTGCCGTGCCATTATTTTTAGGCTTTGCAGAAACGGGCGTACCACTGGGCGTAACTTTCTCATTTTTAGTTTCATCTCCAATGGTCAATGAGGTTGCTTTAGTAATGTTATTCGGTTTATTCGGCTGGAAAATCGCGGGTATTTATATTGCCAGCGGTCTGGTTATTGCAATTATTTCAGGTCTAATTATCGGCTATTTGCCGGTAGAACATTTGCTGGCTGATTTTGTACGTAAAAACCAAGCCAAGAATGCTTTAGCGCTACCTCAGATGAATTGGCCTCAAAGAATAAAATATGCCCGAGATTATACCTGGGATATTATCAAAAAAGTTTGGTTGTATGTAATTGTCGGTATTGGTATCGGCGCGTGGATACATGGTTATGTGCCAGCTGATTTCTTGGCTCAGTACGCAGGAGCTGACAAATGGTATGCCGTACCACTCGCTGTCCTTATTGGCATTCCTCTATACTCCAATGCTGCCGGCATCATCCCTCTTGTGAGCGCTTTGACTGAAAAAGGCGTGTCCATGGGGACAACACTGGCATTTATGATGTCAGTAACCGCCTTATCCCTGCCAGAATTTATGATCCTTAAAAAAGTTATGAAAACTAAACTTATTCTTATTTTTGCAGGAATCGTTAGTGCAGGCATCATGTTTACCGGGTTCTTGTTTAATTTAATTTTAAAATAAAATTTACATTTTACTAATCTTTTCCATCAACGAATATCCTGGACCCGCCAAGTAGCCCCTAAACAGACCCTCAAATAAGCCCTAAGGTTCCTCTAAACAATAATTCCGAGACCGAGGTGGTCTGCAGACAAAAAAACAGCCCTGTATTCAGAACTGTTTTTTTATTTTATTTGGTTTCTTTATGAAGCGTATGCTTTTTACAGTGCTTGCAGAATTTATTTATTTGCAGACGTTCTTTTAGGGTTTTTTTATTTTTCCTAGAATAATAATTTGTTTTTTTACAAACAGTGCATTCTAGCTTGATCAATGTTTCCTGTGACATAAAATATAAATTGTTAATTGTTATATTGCTAAATTATTAATAAATTCCAGAGCCACCCGTCGGGTTCGAACCGACGACCTACTGTTTACAAAACAGTTGCTCTACCAGCTGAGCTAGGGTGGCATAAAGATGTTATATATTTGGTTTTAAAATTTCACCTAGCGAAGCTGCCAGTTTTTCCTTAAACTTTTAAACAAGCTGCCTGCCCGCCGTAGTTTCAACGAAGGCGGGAGCTAGGGTGGCATAAAGATGTTATATATTTGGTTTTAAAATTTCACCTAGCGAAGCTGTAGTACATCCTTAATTTATATAAGCAAGCTGCTTGTCTAGAACCTAAGGGTTCTAGGCCTGCCCCGCACTTAACGAAGTTATAGTGCGGGGAGCTAGGGTAGCAAGTTCCAATGTGGGCAGTGCCCACCGTAGCTCGCCAAAAATAATATTAAATTTTATTGTTCGCTCATTTTGTATATATGGCGAGCGAAGGTGGGCCGGGGTGGATTCGAACCACCGAAGTCGTAAGACGCGAGATTTACAGTCTCGTGCATTTGACCACTCTGCAACCGACCCAGTATAAAATATATGTAAAATATACACTATTTTGCCAATTAAATCAAGGGTTAAAATAAAAAACTGCAAATCGCAGTAATTATCTGAGCCGTTGCGCGGAATTTCCGCCAAAGGCGGATCAGCCTCTGGCTGAGAACCTTGAGCCGTTGATCGGAATTGAACCGATGACCTACTCCTTACCATGGAGTTGCTCTACCAGCTGAGCTACAACGGCAAATAATACTTTCTACCCAACTTACTTTCGCGAAGCTGGTAGATCATTCCAAAATACTCAAATTCTGAATGCTTGCCTGCCGAAGCTCGGTAGAGCGTAGGCAGGAGCTACAACGGCAAATAATACTTTCTACCCAACTTACTTTCGCGAAGCTGGTAGATCATTCCAAAATACTCAAATTCTGAATGCTTGCCTGCCGAAGCTCGGTAGAGCGTAGGCAGGAGCTACAACGGCAAATAATAC
>JBAZJU010000011.1 GCA_041651155.1 Patescibacteria group bacterium
CGTCTCACCTGCCCACAGCCCATTACTTATTACCTCCCTTTCTTCAAGGGTTAAACGATGATATTTGTTTTTCATAGCAAAACCTTAAATGATTTTAAAGTTTTGCGCTAGTCCTTTGAACCCAGTATTCTTAATTTTGTACCAGGGTTGAATTTGTGGTATAATATAATCAGATTTTAGATTATAGATGATAGATTATAGTTAGAAATCTAAAATCTATAATCTATAACACTGTAATCTTCAAACACATGGCAAAACCATTAAGTTTTTTAGGCGTTGATTTATCGCCAGATGCAATTAAAGTGGTTGAGCTCCAGCCAGAAAAAGGCAAGCCTCAACTTGTGACCTATGGTTATACAGAATCAAAGGGCGATGTTTTAATGGGTGATTTTATTTCCAATAAAAATATTACTTCAACCATGATAAAAGAAGTGGCTAATCGCGCTAAAGTCACAACTAATTTAGCTCTGGCAGCTTTGCCTATTGCTTCGGTTTTTACTACAGTGGCCAAATTATCAAATTTGCTAAAAAGAGATCTGGACAATAAAGCCAAAATAAAATCATTATTAGCAGAGGAGCTTAAAAAGATTTTACCGCGGCCTTTGGAAGAAATGGCTTTTGATTTTAATCTGCTTCCCAGCGAAGAGATAAAAAAAATGGGGCCAAATGACAAAGTTGAAATTGTGCGTTATTTGATTACAGCGGCTGCCAATGAAACAGTGAAGGAATATGTGGAAATTTTTAAGCAGTCTGGTTTTGAACTGACCAATTTAGATATTGAAGCTTTTGCCTTAGTCAGATCTTTAGTCGGCACTGATCAGTCATTGATTATGATTGTTGATATCGGGGAAAATCGCACAACATTATCAATTGTGAATCTTGGCATTCCGATTCTCAACCGCAGTATCCAAGCCGGTGGCGCATCTGTGACTAAAGCGATTGCTGACAGTTTAAAAATAACAATTTCTGAAGCTGAAAATTATAAATTGGATCTGGGCATAATGATGGCCCAGGAAAAAATGGATAATTTCCCAAAGCCAGTAGAAGACGCAATTGCCCCTATTGTTACAGAGATACAATATCTGATCAAAAATTATTATGATTTAATGGGCCAGGCCAAAATTTTGGACAAAATTATTTTAACCGGCGGCAGCGCTCTTTTAGGCAATTATTTAGATCAATATCTGACTAAAATTTTAAATATCCGAGTTTATGTCGGCGATCCCTGGGCCCGCGTAGTTTACCCTGAGGAATTAAAGCCGATATTAGCAGAGATTGGCCCGCGTTTTTCAGTGGCCTTAGGCTTGGCCATGAGAGAAATTATTTTATAATTTATGCCTATTAATCTTTTAGGCGAACCCAAGCGGCCGATAAAAAAAATTCCAGAATCAACTGAAATTGCCATGCATTTGCCTGAAAAGGAACAAAAAAGAATAGAACGAGCTCAGAAAAAAGCAGCCAAAAAAGCAAAGAAGGAAAAGGTGGTTGAAGCTCAAAAAACTGAATTTGAAGAAGTAAATTTAATCAGGGCCTTTAAAATTTATTTATTAAAAAGGCGCTTAACTTTTATAGCGATTTTTGCTATACTATTATTAGCTATAGCCGGTATTGCTGTTTATTTTCTTTATTTTTACAAACCGCAGCCCAAAATTGTTTTGAACCTTAATAAACCAGTAAATACCAATGCACTGCCAGTAAATGTACCCCTGGCTCCGCCGACGCCATCAACCTTTTGCGGGGACGGAATTTGTAATAATAATGAAACCTGCACAATTTGCGATGTTGATTGCGGTTCTTGTCCTGCAGTTGTGCCAGTAACTCCGCCCCTGGTTATTCCACCAGCGCCTCCACAGCCGTTGCCTAATACTGAATTGGCGCCTTTGCGCGGCGCCTTGATAAAATTTGCCAATGAGACAGCGATATATTTGGTAGACTGGAATGGAGAATTACGTCCGGTAGATATGCAGACAGTTTCCTTTGCCAACGGCCAAAAAGCCAAGCAAATAAGTTTAACCGAGATTTATACCATAGCGTCAAGATTTCAAGATACGAGAAGGGGACTTGAGGTGGTTGGCTTTATTCCCTGGGATCCGCGCGTTTTGACCCAGGAAGAATTAGAGCCGTTTGTTAAATAATTTATAACATAAGTAATATAAACCACAGATTTATACTCACAGATAACACAGATTTCATCAGTGCAATCTGTGAAAAATAATCAGTGGTTAAGCTAATAAATAAACATTATGCCCAAAGACACAAAAGCCAAGATTATTTTAATTGAAGATGATAATTTTTTAGTAGAAATGTACACGACTAAATTTGAGCTGGAAGGGTTTGCTGTTGTTTCCGCTGAAGATGGCCAAAAGGGTTTGGAAATGGTTAAGCGGGAAAAACCAGATATAATTCTGCTTGATATTTTAATGCCTAAAATGGATGGATTTGCGGTATTAGACGCTTTGAAAAAAGATAAAGAGACTGCTGATATTCCGGTTATATTGCTGACAAATTTAGGCCAAAAAGATGATGTTAAAAAAGGTTTTGAAAAAGGCGCTGTCGGTTATCTGATTAAGGCTCATTTTATGCCTTCAGAAGTCGTGGAAAAAATAAAGAAAATTTTAAAGGAAAATAAAAAATAAATTGGCTTAAAATAATGTCCAGCAGAGGTTTTACCAAAATTGAAATTTTAATAGTGGCAATTTTGATTGTTCTTGTCTTGGCTGCGGATTTTTTTGTAATCTCGTATTTGAATTCCAAACAGCAAGATGTCCAGGTCATGTCTGAAATCAGCCGGCTCAGAAGCGGTTTAGAGGCTTATCTTTTAAAAAATAATTATTATCCAGTCTCGCTTGAGCCGCTTGTTTTAAATAGTGAATTAAATAGCAGCGAAAAATTATGCGTTGAAGGCTTTGAAAAATTTAGCTTTCAGTGCGCCCAGGAAATTTTAAATCCAGTTCCAAATTTATATTTAACCAAAGGCAACTCTTATATTTACAAATCAACAGATAATAATAAAAATTATCAATTAGAATTTACACTCTTAAGCGACTTTCCGGCGCAGAACCTTAAAAAAGGTAAAAATTGCGCCACCAATTCTCAAATAATTAGTCAGCCTTGTTTCTAAATTTATGTTTAAAAAAAATAATGAATGGGGAGTGAGCTTAATTGAACTGCTGATCATAATCGCGATTATTGTGCTTTTAGCCGGAATCAGCATGATTGCTTTAAATAGCCAGCAAATTAAAGCCCGTGATGCCAATCGCATCAGTGATATCCGCCAAATCAGAACAGCTTTGGAATTTTATTCTAGCGATGAAGCGCAATATCCTGTCGTTGAACAGCCGATTATTTTAGGCCAGACCGGGTCAGAAAAATTGTGCGCCAAAGCCGAAGGCGCTTTTGTGAGCGCAGGCACAGAGTGTAAGACAGAGACAACTTATATGTCAAAAATTCCTAAAGATCCTTTAGCAAACCAGAAATATAATTATCTCGGCTCAGCCACTGGTTATGACATAACCTTTATCACTGAAAAAGAAAGCAGCCTGGGTCCAGCCGGCACTTATCATGCGCATTCCCAGGTTATTGATGCAGTCCCTGGCAATAAATAATTCTCAATAAAAAAAGGCAGGTTTTATAAAATTCCGGCCTTTTTTATTTGCTCAAAAACTGGTATAATTTTAGTATGATATTTGAAGCTATCCTGATATTTCTATTAGGCCTGATTTTTGGCAGTTTTTTGAATTCTTTGATTTATCGTTTGTACACGAAGCTCTCTTTATGGCAGCGTTCAATCTGCCCAAAATGCAGGAATATTTTAAGATTAATTGATTTAATCCCTTTTTTGAGTTTTATTTTTTTAGGCGGTAAATGCAAAAAATGCAGAAAAAAAATCAGCTGGCAATATCCTTTAGTGGAATTAATTACCGGAATTTTATTTGTCCTGGTTTTTTTGAAAAACGGGGTCGTAGATTTAATGCTGTTTAGAGATTTATTTTTTGTTTTTGTTTTGATTTTCATTTTAGTTTTTGACTGGAAGTATTATTTGATTTTGGATAAAATTGTCTGGCCAGCTTTGGCAATGAGTTTAATTTTAAATTTGTTTTTAGGCTTAAATTGGCTGGATTTAATTTTGGGCATGGCAATTGGCAGCGGATTTTTTTTAATTCAGTATTTGTTTTCCCGTGGTCAATGGGTAGGCGAAGGAGATATAAAACTCGGTTTATTGATTGGCGCCATGCTTGGCTGGCAATCAACTTTACTTGTGTTTATCCTGGCCTATTTAATCGGCGGATTAGTCGCAGTAATTTTATTATTAGCCAGCAAGAAAAAATTTGGCGATATTTTGCCCATGGGAACTTTTTTAGCAGCTGCCGCAATAATTGTTTTGCTTGCGGGTGAGAAAATTTTGAGTTGGTACTTCTGAATTATGAAAGCCAAATGCCGAAAGCTGAAATAAATCCATAATTAGTAATTCGGCATTCGGCCTGCGCCGACCGTAGTCGGCTACGGCCGACGAAGGTCGGATTTCGGAATTAAATTATTATGAACAAAGAAGAAACTAAAAAAAGAATAGCCAAATTAAGGGACGAGATAAATCATCATCGCTATCTTTATCATGTTTTGGATCGTCAGGAAATTTCTGATGCGGCCTTGGATTCGCTCAAGCATGAACTTTATAAATTAGAACAGCAATATCCCGAATTGATTACGCCTGATTCGCCGACGCAAAGAGTGGGCGGCGAGGCCTTGGCAAAATTTAAAAAAGTAGCTCATGGCGTGCCAATGCTTTCTATTGAAGATGTCTTTAGCCCTGAAGAATTAGCTGACTGGGAAGCAAAAATAAAAAGAATCGTGCCACATGCTAAATTTGAATATTTTGGGGAAATAAAAATGGATGGTTTGGCGATTTCATTAATTTATGAAAATGAAATTTTAGTTGAGGGTTCAACGCGCGGTGATGGCAAAATTGGCGAAGAAATTACTCAGAATTTAAAAACAGTTGAAGCCATACCTTTGAGGCTGCATAAACCAGAGAAAAAGATGATTGACGAATTTTTAAAAAAATTTGGACAGGAGCTTGACCAGAAAAAATTTTTAAATAAATTAGAGAATCTGAATGAAAGGATTGAAATCCGCGGTGAAACTTTTATGGATAAAAAAGTTTTTGACAAAATAAATAAAGACCAGGAGAAAAAAGGCGAAAAGATTTTTGCCAATCCCAGAAATGCGGCAGCTGGTTCAATCAGGCAGCTTGATCCAAAAATAACTGCAGCCAGAAAATTAGATTTTTTTGGCTATGATTTTTTGGCAGATTTTGGCCAGACAACGCATGAACAAACCCATGAAATTTTGCGCTTAATCGGAGTTAAAGATAATCCATTGAATCGCCATTGTAAAGATTTGAATGAAATTGAAGCATTCCATGATTATGTCTATAAAGAAAGGGAGCACTTGCATTATTGGACTGATGGCGTAGTGGGGGTAATAAATAATTTAAAATTATTTCAAAAATTAGGCGTGGTTGGCAAAACGCCGCGGGGGATTGTGGCTTATAAATTTCCAGCCCAAGAGGCCACGACAATAATTGAGGATGTAAAATTTAGCGTGGGCAGAACAGGCGTTTTAACTCCGGTGGCTGATTTAAAACCAGTTTTGATTGGCGGCACAACTGTGTCCCATGCCACTTTGCATAATTTGGATGAGATAAAAAGATTAGGCGTAAAAATCGGGGATACTGTTATTGTGGAAAAGGCTGGTGATGTTATTCCCAAAGTAATCAAAGTTTTTCCCAAGTTAAGGACTGGTAAGGAAAAAGAAATCCAGACGCCCAAAAAATGTCCGATTTGCGGCGGATTAGTAATTAGAAAATCGGGTGAGGTTGGGATTTACTGCGCCAATAAAAACTGTTTTGCCGTCCAAGAGCGGAATATCAGCCATTTTGTATCCAAGGACGGCATGGATATTGAGGGTCTTGGCCCGCAAATAATTGAACAGCTGATGAATGATGGTTTGGTCAAAACTCCGGCTGATTTTTATGAACTAGAAAAAGGGGACTTAGAACCGCTGGAACGCTTTGGCGAAAAATCAGCGCAAAATATTATTGAAGCCATAAAAAAAAGTAAAAATGTTACTTTGGCCAAATTTTTATTTGCCTTAGGCATCCGCCATGTCGGAGAAGAAACAGCCATTACCCTGGCCAATCACTTTGGCAGTTTGGAAAAAATTGAAAGTGCGAGTCTGGAAGAATTATATAAAGTTTCAGATATTGGTGAAATTGTGGCCAAAAGCATTTATGAATATTTACATGAGAAGAAGAGCTTGAAATCAATAAATGATTTGTTAAAGCATGTTAAAATAGCCAAAGTTGAAAAGGCCAGGCAGATTTTAGCTGGCCAAATTTTTGTTTTAACCGGCTCAATGGAAACAATGACTCGTGATCAGGCTAAAGATAAAATCAGGAGTTTGGGCGGTGAGGTGAGCGCTGCTGTTTCAAAAAATACAGATTATGTGGTGGCTGGGGCAGAGCCCGGGTCAAAATTTGATAAAGCCAAGAAATTGGGCGTGAAGATAATTGGGGAAAAGGAGTTTTTATCATTAATTAAAAGCCATTAAGCTATTAAGCCAATAGGCATTAGGAATATGAAAAAATTATATGGCTTTATGGCTAATGCCCAATGGCATTGTTTACGTCAAGCCTACGTCTCAAAATAAATTAACTCTTAAATTAAATAATCTATGCAAATCGACATCAAGGGTACCAACATGGAGCTAACTCAAGCGATCAAAGCTTATATTGATGAAAAAATCGGCGGCTTGGAAAAATTTTTTGATCAAATTTTGGAAGCGCGAGTTGAGGTCGGCCTAACCACGAAGCATCATCAAAAAGGTAATATTTTCCGGGCTGAAGTGAATTTAGAAGTTCCAAGAAAGCATATTCTACGCGCTGAAGCTGAAAAGGAAGATTTATATATGGCCATAAATCAGGTAAAAGATGAATTACAGGCGCAGATTAAAAAATACAAGGAAAAAATGCGCGGAAATGTTAAATTTTAAGCATATTTTACAATAAAAAATATCATTGAAATAATGCGCATATCTTTAAGAAAGAAAGATTGATTTTTATTTAGCTTTTGTGTTATAATATGAAAAAGAGTTTAAATTCTCAATCAATGAAAAAAAGAATGCTAAAACTTATGCTTTGGGAATTTTTTAATCTCAAATTAAAATTATTTATCTGCCTCATTTTAGCTACAAGCATGGCTTATTTGGGTTTTTATTTTTTCGCTGTCGTTAATGCTTCGGACCTAAGTTATTCGGAAGATTTTACAACCACAACTTTTAAAAATTCACTTTATACCACTGCTAATTGGCTTGGTACAGGTTTTGTAGATTTAAGCAAAGCCTTTGTGAGGGCAGATGGGACAAAAAATTATATAGATGATGTTAGCGAAGATCAAGAGGTTTCTTCTTACCCCTTGATTTTTTTAGATAATAAAAATCAGCCGTATGTTGCCTGGGAAAGTACACCCAGCGGTTTAAATTCAGAGATTTATTTCACCAAAGGCAACCTAATGACCTTAAACTGGGAGCAAATGAGCGGTACTGTAGGGAGGGACAATGTCAGCCACACAATCGGCTCTTCCAATATTGATCGAGTGGCCGTTGCTTCAGATGGGAACCCCTTTATTGTCTGGCAGGATAATACTTTGCCTGGACTAGATGGCATATATGGCAATGGCGATGATGTCCAGGGGACTGCCAATGATTATTCGATTTTATTTTCTCAGTGGAATACCAATACTAATGCTTGGTCAAAAATGGATGGTTCTCTCGGGATTGAGAAAATTTCCACAAACCCTGTTGGTTCTCCTGCCAGATTGCCAAGAATTGTATTGGATAGTTTAGATCGTCCTTATATTGTGTGGGATGAACAAGTTAGCCCGACAAATAATGAAATATATTTTACACGCTGGGATGGAACAAAATGGGCGAAGATGAATGGCGCAGCTGGAGTAGAGAATCTTAGCAACACATTAGGAGAATCAAGTTTTCCCAGAATATTGCTAGACGCAAATAATCGGCCCCAGGTAATCTGGGAGGATGCAACGCCAGGCAATAATGAAATCTTTTTCACTAAGTGGTCTCCTAGCGCCGGAACTGCAATTTGCGGAGCCGGTGTAAATAGCTGTTGGACTGATATGTCTGTTTCCAATGCGGGCAATGAAAATATCAGCAATACAGCAGGCGATTCAAATTATGACAGGCAATATGATTCAAATTTTGTTATTGGCCACAATAATTTTCCCTACATAGCATGGAGAGATAATACAGGCGCAGCTTTTTATAATCTTTATTTTTCACACTGGAATGGTACTGCCTGGTCAAGCATGGATACATTAAGCAGCGCAGATGTTTTTAATACAGGCGCCAATACCAGCAGACCTCAATTAGTTGTGGATACAACAAATAATCCTCAAATTGCCTGGCTATCAGGTGCGAATAGACTATATTTCAGCCACTGGAATTCAGGAGCCAGCCAATGGCAGTGGCTGGATGGAACACCCGGAAATCAAGTAGTTGACAATGTCACAGTTACATTTCCCACAATGGAGATAGATAGCGCAAATAATTTATTTATTTCCTGGCTAAGAAGCAACCCTAAAAATGTTGCCGCGGTTAGAAGCACCGGCTCAAATTGGACTAAATTGGATGGTACGGCAGGCTTTAGCGATGTTTCCGGCTCAACTATTTGGAGTAATAACCGTCCGCAAATGGTCTTGGCGCCAGATGGCAATTTATTTTTTACTTGGGAGACTGGGACGGGTTCTACAAATCCGGAGATCTGGACGACTTTTTGGGACAATGACCTTCAGGCTTTTCGTAATATCAGGGAAGGCAAGGAGCAATCAGCCGGCCTTGTCGGAGAAAACCATTGGGTGGCACAGAATATGAGTGTTAATTTTGATGCTGCAAACACGCCTTTTATTATTTGGAATGATCAATGTCACGCAGGTAGCTCTCTTATAGATGTTTGTTTGACGCATTGGGATGGCACAAAATGGGCCATGATGGATGGAAGCGCAGGGACAGATCAAGTCTTTGACCCAGGTGGATATTTTAATCAAAGCCCGCCGGAATTGCTTTTTGATTCAACAAGGACAAAGCCATATATGGCCTGGACTCTTTATGCTCCTCCAATTACACAAATCTGGTTTACTCGTTGGGACGGAGCAAATTTCGTGGCCATGGATGGCACAGTAGGAGCTGAAAATGTCGGCAATCTGAATTCGCTAAATGGGTTTCCCTCAACAGGAAAAAGTATGATGGTGCTGGATCCGGCTGATAATCCTTACCTGGTTGCAGCTGGCAATTCCTTGCCGGCTCTAAATGAGGAAATTAATTTTACCAAATGGACACCTGGCGCAGGAGCTTTAGTTTGCGGCGGCGTGGCTACGGACTGTTGGACTAATATGGCGGGTGATACAGCAGGCTTTGAGAATATTAGCAATGATCTCCCGATTTCATATTCCCCCACCATGTTATTGGATTCAAGTAATAATCCCTTAGTTTTATGGCTTACTGGCAGCGGCGGCAGTACAGATATATCTTTTAGCAAATGGACTCCAGGCGCGGGAGCTTTGGTTTGCGGCGGAGTGACTACGGACTGTTGGACTAATATGGCAGGCACTGTGGCTGGTTCGGAAAAAATAAATACTTTAACCGTGCAAGCTTTTGCGGGTTTTGTTTTAGATTCAACTGGCAAGCCTTTTATTCTTTGGCAGGAGAATAATAATAGTTTTTTAACGCATTGGAATGGAGCAGCCTGGTCAAAAATGGATGGTACGGCAGGACGCGATATAATTGTTTCAGGCAGCAGCGTGGGATTAGGCCAAAATGTTTTAGAATTTGATTCTCTAGATAACCCTTATATTGTTTGGGAGAATAACATAAGCGGTAATGGTGAAATTTATTTCACGCATTGGGATGGCTCAAAATTTGCGACTATGTCTGGAGCAGCAGGTTCGGAAAATATCAGTAATACGAGTGGACACTCTCACTTCCCTTTTGTGTTGATTGATTCAGCAAATAACCCTGCTATTTTTTGGCGAGATTATACCGATGCTGGGGATGTAATGGATATTTTTTTTACCAAATGGGATGGGTCAGGTTGGATTAATATGAGAAATCAGAATAGTTACACCAATGTATCCAGGAACGCCGGTACTAATGGCGGGACTGCTTACAATGCCATCTTGGACGGCAATGACAATTTTAATGTAGCATTTGACAGGCAGGAAAGCGGCATAAATAATTTGTATTTTTCCAGAACCGGCATCCCTACAAATTTTTATCGCACAGCCCAGTCTACAAATGTGTATAGCGGTTCTGAGTCTGTCACCCAGGCCACCCTTAGCAGTGTGAGCGATAATAACGGCGGCGTCGTGGATATCAAATACTATTTAAGCAATGATGGCGGCTTTATCTGGGAGCCGGCAACTGTTGGCGTGCCGATAAATTTTACCAGTAATACTTTTTTGGAATGGCGTGCCAGACTCCTCACAACAGATCCTGCAATTATCCCTACAATAACTGGGTTGAGTATTAATTATGTGACTGCTAGCGGAGGCGGATTTACAAACACGCCTCCTTCAGCGCCGATTGATTTGACCTGCCAGGCTCAAAGTACAGATACTATCCGCTGGAATTTTACAGATACGGCAAATCCTCCAAATAGTGAAACTGGTTTTAGGCTTTATGGACCGAATGGCTTTATTGCTGATACTGGCAATGAGATTGTTACAGATATTAGTTATCTTGATGAAACAAATTTAACAGCAAATATTTTGGCTAATGACCGTTATGTAACAGCTTTTAGCGGTCAGGGCGAATCACCGGCATCAAATACAGCCAGCTGCTTTACTTTGGCTAATACGCCTTTAAATCCATTAATCGGCGCACAGACTGAAAATAGCATTGTGGTTAAATTAGACCCGAATGATGATAATCCGGCAAATACGGAATATGCGATAAAAGAACTAAATAGCAACCAGTACGTTAACCCAGATGGAACTTTTAGCCTGGTTGAGAATTGGCAGACGTATGCAAGTTGGGGAGGGGACAATGGCGTTGTTGTCAATGGCGAACCATTGCCTGAGACCCAGCAACCACTTGATGCAAATATTAATGCTCAGTTTAATGCCAGTTTAACATCAGCTACAATTTACAATTTTGCGGTTAAAGCCAGAAACGGCGATGGGATAGAAACCGCTTTTTCCGGCACAACGAGCGGTACAACTGCGAGCGCGCCATCTTCTTCCACTGCGCCACAAATTTTAGCTGCAAAAGGCGTGGCTATAAATTTGGCTAAAAATGGAGGGTCTAATTTTGCGGCAATTAAATCTGCTCAGGCAGCCAGCGGGTTTGTAGAAAATCAGTCCGCCTTAAATGATAGAATGATGTCATTTTTAGAACAGCTGGCGGTATTTTTAGTTTTTGTTTTAATTTTGCTGGTAATTTTTTTAATAATCGGATTAATAAGCGCAATTAATCATTTGAATAAAAATGAAAGTTTAGGAAATAAATTCAAATTAGTCTGGCATATTTTAACTAAAGAGCCAGCTTTTGCTTTTAGCCAAAACGTCAAGCCTGATCCAAGCGGCACTTATGAAATTTCATATAACAAATTAAAATCTTTCCATAATTTCAGCCAGAAGAATTTTAAACGAATATTAGGCGTAGCTTTTATAGATATGATTATGCTGGTTGTGATATTATATAATTTTAATCATAACAGCAGCGCGCAGAATGTTCCTTATGACCAAAGCGGTCAGGAAGTCAGTGTCCAAGACAAGCTAAGCTATGTTGTGGAAATATCAAATACCGGAACTGAGACTGCCGCCAATGTCATAGTCTCCGATATTTTAAATGTTGATTTAAGTTACGTAAGTAATTCAGCAAAAATAATTAAAGATGGGCAAGTTATAACCACAGGTATTAGCATAAACAACAATAATTTAGATTTTAATATAGGTAATTTAGGAGTTGGGCAGAGCAGCGAAGTGTATTTCTCAGCCATGGTTGATAGCGGTTCAGAAGGCAAGACAATAACTAACCAGGCTCAGATTAATGGTGATAACTTTGCCATTATTAATACAAACATCACAAGTAATCTGGTTAAATCTGCAGTTGCGCCGCTGTGCGGCAACAATAAAATAGATATTGATGAACAGTGCGATGCTTCTGCTTCGCCTAATGGCTGCGGCTCAAACCAAAATTGTGTTAATTGCCAATGTCAAAATATACCGGCAGTTGCTGTCTGCGGCAACGGACTTATTGAAACAGGCGAAAGTTGCGATCCTCAGACAGCGCCAAACGGTTGTGCTCTCGGTGAAGTTTGCAGTAATTGCCAATGCTTGCCAGAAGTTGTTGTCCCGCCCGCAGTCCCGCCGCCTCCTTTGCCTCCTGTAACACCGCCAGGCATAACTCCTCCGGGTGAAAATGTGACTCCTCCAGGCATAATTCCAACAGTAACTTCAATTTTACAAAATCGTCAGTTGGAAGACGCCAGTCAAAATATAATTACCCCTTTGCTTTTAGCTCTTATTGCATTAAACACAATACCTTCGGCCATTGCTTTGACTTTAAATATTTTGCCCTATCTGCATTTAATTTTTAGCGAACCATTACTTTTACTCTTCAGGAAAAAGAGGAAAAAATGGGGAATTATTTATGATGCCCTGACTAAATTGCCAGTAGGCTTGGCCGTTGTTCGGTTGTACAGTAAAACAGACAAGAAATTAATTCAAACCAAAGTTACTGATAAAGACGGCAGATATATTCTGATCGTTAAAGAGCTGGGCCGTTATTATCTGAGCGTGACTAAGCCAGGCTACGAATTTCCAACCAGATATTTAAAAAATGACACTCAAGACCTTAAATATTTAGATCTTTATCATGGCGAGGAAATAGAGGTTAAAGAAAAAGAAGGCGTGGTTACAGCCAATATACCTTTAGATCCGGTTAATAAGATGGCTTTGACAGAAAAAGAAGCTGTTAGGAGTTATGTAATTAAAAACACGCGCTTAATCGTAGCCTATTCCGGCATAATTTTAGCCTTGCTGGTAGTTTTGATATATCCGACAATTATTACTATCGGCGCCTTGAGCCTGCATATTATAATGTTTTTAATTTTCAGAACATTAATTGTTCCGCCTAAGCCAAAAAGCTGGGGGATTGTCTACGATCAGGCTTCCAAGAAGCCTCTAGGCCAGGCCTTAGTCAGGATATTTGAAACCAGATTCAATAAGCTTTTAGAAACCCAAGTTACTGATTCCAAGGGGCGTTATGCCTTTTTAGTCGGCCAGAATAAATATCAATTACTCACAGAAAAACAAGGTTATCAAAATAAAGAAATAAAAGATGTTGATCTTGTCAGTAAAGAACAGATTGTTAATCTGGATATGGGTTTGGAGAAAATAAAATAATTTTTTAAAATGATAGCCTGCAGAAAGACCACAACTTACGATATATTTTTTTTAATTTTTACCTGCCTATTAATAATAGGTTTTTTAATTAGTTTGCCTCTTTCTTACTATCAAATAATAAATCAAAAAGCCATTGAATTCAATTTTTATAATCTAATCCAGGGTTCTTTATTGTTTATAAATTTGATTCTACTCCTAATGATGGTTATGTTGTTCTTTAGCCTATATTCGTTAATTAGAAATTTAAACATCAAGGATAATTTTTTAAAAAAAATATTATTGGCTGCGCAGTTATATGACAAAGATCCATCCCGGGCTTTTTCTGAAAATGCGCAAAAAGATCCGCAGGGTACATATAGGAATTCTTTTTACAAATACAAGCGATATCATAATTTAAGCAAAAAGACGCTCAGAAGAACTTTTTATTTGATTATTGCGCAGATAATTGTTTTGGGATTTTTGATTTTTAGTTTTACCAGTTTAAATACCAGCAATCGCGCCAATTTATATGAGTTACAGAGCGGTCAATTTAAATTAAAACAGATAAATAATTACCAGTAATTTTTTTTAAAAAGCCGCCTGATTAGGGCGGTTTTGTGGATTAAGCGGGGGCTGGAAATTTTTAGATAAATTTGTTAAACTTTAACTATTCTAAATTGATTGCAGATTTCTGAAATCTGCAATCTTTAATCAGTAATCTAATGTCAATTCTAACAAAAATTTTCGGTGATCCTAATAAGCGTGTTTTAGACAAAATCCAGCCATTAATTGAGCAGATCAATAGCCTGGAAAATGAGATGATTAAGCTTTCAGATGAGGGTTTGAAAAATAAAACCCAAGAATTTAAGGATCGTTTAGCCAAAGGCCCGCATGGCGAGGCAGGCGCAACTTTGGATGATATTTTAGCTGAAGCTTTTGCAGTTGTCAGAGAAGCCGCCAAAAGAGTTTTAGGCCAGCGCCATTTTGATGTGCAGTTAATCGGCGGCGTTGTTTTGCATCAGGGGCAGATTGCGGAAATGAGAACTGGAGAAGGCAAAACCTTGACTTCCACTTTGCCTATCTATTTAAATGCTTTAGCCGGTAAGGGCGTTCATGTCGTAACTGTCAATGATTATTTAGCCCGACGTGATTGCGCCTGGATGGGTCAGATTTATAATTTTTTAGGCTTAAGCGTTGGCTGTATCCAAAACCAAAGAGTGACTTATCTTTACGATTCAACCGTTAAAGCTGATAAGTCAGACAATGCCGAAGAGCTGACCAAGATTTTCAAAGTTGATATGGATAATTTGCGTCAGGTTGAAAGCCGGCGCGCAGCTTATGATTGCGACATAACTTATGGCACAAATAATGAATTTGGCTTTGATTATCTGCGCGATAATATGGTGCAGAGCCTGGCTGAAAAAGCTCAGCGCGATTTGTCTTATGCCATTGTGGATGAAGTGGACAGCATTTTAATTGATGAAGCCAGGACTCCGTTGATTATTTCAGCTCCAGATGAAGACTCAACTGATAAATATTATAAATTTGCCAAGATAGTCACAATTTTGCAGGCTAATGAGGATTATAATATTGATGAAAAAATGCACAGCGTGACTTTTTCAGAAAATGGCCAGGAAAAATTAGCCAAACAGCTGGGGTTTGACCCCTGGGTTCAGATGGATTATGAATCCACTTTCCATCTGGAAGCGGCTTTGAAAGCCCTAACTTTATTCCAGAAAGAAAAAGAATATGTGGTCAAAGACGGGGAAGTTATAATCGTAGATGAATTTACCGGCCGTTTGATGCAGGGTCGCCGTTATTCAGAGGGCATTCATCAGGCCATTGAAGCTAAAGAAGGCCTGCAGATCCAGAAAGAAAGTAAAACCTTGGCAACTATTACTTTCCAGAATTTGTTCCGCTTGTATGAAAAATTGGCTGGCATGACTGGCACAGCCATGACCGAAGCTGAAGAATTTTACAAAATTTACAAATTGGATGTGGTGGAAGTTCCGACTAATAGAGTGATGGTCAGAAAAGACCTGAATGATTTGATTTATAAAAATGAGCAGGCCAAATTTCAGGCAGTAATTGAAGATGTGAGAAAGCGCCAGGAATTGGGTCAGCCTGTTTTAGTCGGCACTATTTCCATTGAGAAAAATGAGTATCTGTCAAAACTTTTGGAAAAAAATGGCATTAAGCATAATATTTTAAATGCCAAAAACCACGAGCGTGAGGCTGAATATATTGCTCAGGCCGGGCGTTTGGGCTCAGTGACTTTGGCCACAAATATGGCTGGCCGCGGCGTGGATATTATTTTGGGCGGTAATCCGCCTGATTCAGAAGAAGCAAAAAAAGTTAAAGACTTAGGCGGTTTGCATGTGATTGGCACTGAAAGGCATGAAGCAAGGCGTATTGACAATCAATTGCGCGGCCGCGCCGGCCGCCAGGGCGATCCTGGCTCATCCCAATTTTTTGTGTCATTGGAAGATGATTTAATGCGCATTTTTGGTTCTGACAGGATTAAAAGCATAATGGAAACTTTGCACATGCCTGAGGAGGTTCCGATTGAGAACCGTTTTATTTCTAAATCATTAGAACAAGCCCAGCGCAAAGTTGAAGGCAATAATTTTGACATCCGCAAGCATCTGGTTGAATATGACGATGTTTTGAACAAGCATCGTGATGTGATTTATGGCCAGCGCCATGAAATTCTGGAAATCGCGGAAAATTTTAAAACTGATGTGGCGCTCAAAGACAGAATATTTGAACTGATTGAGGCTGAATTGGAACAAGTTGTAATTTTTCACGCAGCTGGCGACAATGAGAGCCAGTGGAATTTGCAGGAAATTTATGAAGTGGCCTCAACTATATTTCCTATTGATGCCAATGATAAAATTAAGCTGGAAGAAATCAGAAAAACAGCTGGTGATCGGGCTGCTGATGCGCATGCCCGCACAAAAATAATTGATTACTTGATGGGCTTAGCTCGCGCGGCTTATGAGAATTTGGCCAAACAAATCAATGATCCAAACTTTATGAAAACCATTGAAAAAAGCGTGATGTTGCGTTCTTATGATTATTTTTGGATCCATCATCTGGAAGCAATTAATCATTTGCGCACAGGCATTGGCTTACGCGGCTATGCCCAGCTAGATCCTTTGGTTGAATATAAAAGAGAAGCTTATCGTTTATTTAATGAACTTATAAATAATATCCAGAAGCAAATTGTTTACAGCATTTATAAAGTTGGTTATGTTAATCAGGTTGCGCCATCTATAGTTGAACAAGCCAAAAAATTCTCAGGCGCTCAAGAAACAATGAAAGAAGGCGCTCAGCCCTTTGTGGCAGACGAAAATGTATACGGTGATCAAGGCGACCGTTCACAACAAGTAGTTAAAAAAAGAGGGGAAGTGGGCAGGAATGAACCGTGTCCTTGCGGGAAAAAAGATGAGAATGGGAAACCTTTGAAATACAAAAAATGTTGTGGAAAATAAAAATTAAATCCTAATTATGTTTTCTGAAAGTGAAGAAAAAGCAATCGCAGATAAACGCAACCATTTGCAAATGGTTAAAGAAGGTACCATTACTTTTCAGGACTTGGCTAATTTAAAAATGCAAAAAAGAGTAAATTGGCTTAAGGAACATTTAGAGGAAATGCTTGCAAAATATAGGGAATTAAGTCCTGAAGAACAGGCGTATAAAATTGTTTTCTTTGAGTATATGAAAATAAATCCTGAACATTCGGAAATGGTGCGCGTTTCTCCGAAAAAGATAATGATAAAATCTTATAATTTTTGTCCATATTTAGAGGCATGTCGTCTTTTAGATTTTGATACCAGGCATGTTTGCCAAATAATTGAACCATCAATTCAAAAAATGGTTGAATTAATCAATCCAAATCTTAGATTTAGCAGAAATTATACAAATGTCCGACCTCATAAAGAAGATTTTTGCGAAGAATATATAGAATTTTTGTAGATTTTTAAACAAAAAATATGATTTACTTTATAACCGGCAATAAAAATAAATTTGCTGAAGTAAAAGCAATCCTCCCTGAAGTTGAGCAATTAGATATTGATTTGCCAGAAATTCAAGAAATTGACACCAAGGAAATCGTTAAAGAAAAATTATTAGAGGCACTAAAGCATAAAAAGGGGGAATTTATTGTGGAAGATACCTCGTTATATTTAGATTGTTTAAATGGTTTGCCAGGTCCGCTGATAAAATGGTTTTTGCAGACAATTGGCAATGAAGGGTTAGCGAATTTGGCTGATAAATTGGGAGATGACAATGCTGTCGCAAAGACAATTATTGGTTATGCAAAAAGTCAGGAAGATATTTATTTTTTTGAAGGGGTGATTAATGGTAAAATAATCAGTCCACGAGGCGAAACAAATTTTGGCTGGGATCCGATATTTTTGCCAGACGGTTATGATAAGACATTTGCAGAAATGAGCAGGGAAGAAAAAAATAAAATAAGTATGAGAAGAAATGCTTTTAATAAATTAAGTGAATTTTTGCAGCAACATTAAAAAATGCTGAAGGTAAAAATATGTACAAGCGGCCTTATAATATTACGGAAATAAAAAAGCATTATCCTGATCAGGCGGAGATATTGTTAAAAGATCCTGTACATTTATGGCGGGCTGAAACTGGGATTGAATTGATTCATAAAGAGCCGACTTTAGATGAACAGGAGAGAATTTGGAGAAATTGGAATGAAATGTCTGATGAGATGAAAAAGAAAAGTGACGAGAAAAGCATGGGATTATTTGGTAAAAATAATGCCGCACATAATAAAGAAATCATGCGGGGTTGGAAATAAGATTAGAAAAGGTTACGGGTTTGAAAACTTAAATAAAAATTATGGAATTTAAAGAAATCATAACGAGAGCCAACCAGATCAAAGATAAATATAATGCTCTGCATAAAACCCAGGCTGAGCCAGAATGGGGTATTAGTGAATATACGCAGGGTTTAGTCAGTGATGTTGGTGAACTCATGAAATTAATTATGGCAAAACAGGGTTTTCGCGCAACCCCTGATCTTGATGATAAGTTAAAGCATGAATTGGCTGATTGTTTATATTCAATTTGTGTTATCGCGCATGAGCTAAATATTGATCTGGAAAAAGAGTTTATAAAAACAATGTCTGAAATTGAAAATAAAAATTAAAGATATGAATGTTAAATCATATTTGTCAATTAAAACAAAGATAACCAAAGGAGGAGTTGAAGGGCTTGGATTGTTTGCTTTAGAATCCATAAAAAAAGGAGAAATAATTGGCATTAAAGCAGGGCACATATTAACTAAAGATACTTTGAAAAATATTGGTGGCCTAAAAAGTAATATTGGACAGGCTATGTTGCAAATCAGCGATGAATTTTTTGTCGGCCCTTTAAAAGAGGAGGAAATTAAAGATAGTATGATGTCTGTTAATCATTCTTGCAAACCAAACATTGGTATTCTAGGTAATGTTATTTCTGTTGCCATGCGGGATATAGGACAAGGAGAGGAATTAACAAATGATTATGCCATGTGGTTATCTGATAATAAATATCAGTTAGAATGTAAGTGCAGCCAACAGGGATGTCGGAGAGTTATTACTGGGAATGACTGGAAGATGCCAAATTTGCAACAAAAATATAAAGGATATTTTTCTCAATATATTCAAAGAAAAATAGATGGAGAGAAACGGCTCCCTAATTAGCTAAGAATAAAATTCAAAATTAAAAAATTATGAAATTTATCAAATACATTATCAGAAAAATTATTGCCCATTTTATCAGTGGCAAGGTTGAGCCAATGAAAGTTGCGGAATCGCAGATAAAAATTGCGGCTACTCATGGTTTTATTGTTTTTCAAGATAAGGAATTCCGCCAGTTGATTAATTGGGATAAGCAAAGCAAGGTTGAACAGGACAGAATTTTCAATGAGTTGGTTGCGACAGCAGTAATTTTATTGCACGCGCTTTATCTTAATAAATTGCCTGATATAAAAAAAGAAAAACAGGAATATTGGCAGCAAGTCTATGATTGTATGCCCGAGTCTTTTATTGATTATTTAAAGTCAAGCGGCGTGCCAAGCGAATTTGCGGCCATGTGGCAGAAAGTCATTGATCAGCGCTGGGATGAATATCAGGAAAATAAAAATTATACGCGCCAGGAATTTTATGATTTTGATCCGGGTGAAAGTAATCATCCTTATAATGAATTATTGAAAGAACTGGTTATGATAGTTGAAACAATCAGAATCTCCAGCATTCTACATCTGACGCGCGGCCGCGCCAAGCCCAAAGATCCGCTCAATAGATATTTGCAAAAATGGCTGGCGCAATTAACTAATCGCCTTTACGAAGAAATCGGCTGGTAGAATAAAATATTATACCCCACTTTCTTGTCCGCCATAGCGCAGCGGCGGCGGAAGTGGTCAAAATTATGATTACATACCAAGATTTTGAAAAAGTAGATATCAGGGCAGGGGAAATTATTAAGGTTGAAGATTTTCCCGAGGCGAAAAAGCCAGCATATAAGCTGACCATTGATTTTGGTTCTGAAATCGGGATTAAAAAATCTTCCGTTCAAATTACAAAGCATTATACAAAAGAAGAATTGATTGGAAAACAGGTGGTTGGAGTAGTAAATTTTCCACCCAAACAGATTGGGCCATTTATATCTGAAGTTCTAACTTTGGGTTTGTCAGATGAAAACGGGGATGTGGTTTTATTATCACCAACAAAAAAAGTCCCAAAGGGCGGGAAGATGTTTTAAATTTAAAACATGAAACCTCAAATTAAATTAGGCAAATATAAACACTATAAAGGCAAAGATTATCAAGTTATTGGTCTTGCCAGACATAGCGAAACGCTTGAAGAATTAGTTGTGTATCAGGCGCTTTATGCTAAAAAACAAATCTGGGTCAGACCAGTAAAAATGTTTTTAGAAAAGGTTGAAGTTAATGGAAAAAATGTCCCTAGATTTAAATTCATTGGAAAGTAAATAAATTTTTATGTTTAATCTTTTTATCAAAAACCGCAAAGGCCAAAATATTGCAGTAATAGTGGAAAAAGCAGAACCGCAAAAGGGGTTGGCTTTTGTAATGCATGGCCTGGGCGGTTTTAAAGAACAGACGCATATTCAGGCCATGGCTGAAGCTTTTAAAGAAAATGGTTATTCGGTTATAAGATTTGATACAACTAATACTTTAGGTGAAAGTGATGGCAGCTATGAGGATGCGACAGTCACCAATTATTACGAAGATTTGGAGGATGTTATTGATTGGGCCAAAGAGCAAGATTGGTATCTGGAACCTTTTGTTTTGGCTGGCCATAGTTTAGGCGGCATTTGTACTGCTTTATATGCAGAAAAATATCCAGATAAAGTTAAGGCCTTGGCGCCGATTTCCACAGTTGTGTCAGGTAAACTAAGCGTGGAGGCGCATAGTAAAGAAGAGTTAACTAATTGGGAGAAAAGCGGCTGGAAAATAAATGAAAGCCGTGCCAAGCCTGGGGTCATGAAACGTTTAAAATGGTCTCATATCATTGATCGCCTGAAATATAATTTATTGCCAGAAGTTGATAAATTGAAAATGCCTGTTTTGTTAATTGTTGGTGAAAATGATGATATAACTCCATTAAAGCATCAGCAAATTTTATTTGAAGCTTTGCCGGGCCAAAAAGAATTGTATGTAATTAAAGGCTCATGGCATACATTTCGCGAAGAAAAACATTTGCAGGAGTTAAAGAATATATTTGATCAATGGATTAGGAAAATTTAAATTTGTATAAGGAGAACAATTTAATTATTTAAATAAACCTTATGAAAAAAATCTTCATTGGCGCATTGCTTGTGGCAATCGCCATAACTTTGGCTGCTTGCGGCGCTCAAAAAGGCGTGGGACAAAACGCAGACCAAGGGGAAGCGTTTAAAGGTTCTATCCAGGATTTAATTACGCGAGGTAAAAGCGCAAAATGTGTTTTACAGGCTAAGGCAGGGGATAGTATTATTTCCGGCACGACCTATATTAGCGGTAAAAATGCCAGGAGTGATTTTCAGATGACTGGTGCGGGAGAAGCAGCTACAAACGGGCATTTTATTTCTGACGGTACTTGGATGTATTCATGGAATGATGTTTCAAAAGATCAGGCAGTTAAGTTTAAAATTGATGAAATGCAAAACCCAGAATTCAAGAATCAGGCTGATAATAGCGGCGCAAATAATTATGAAGACCAAATGGATTACAAATGTTATCCTTGGAGCCCCAGCTCAGCGTCTTTTGTTCCGCCTGCTGATATAAATTTTAAAGATTTTAGCGCAATGATGAATCAGCTTCAGCAGCAAACTCAAGGTTTGAATAATTTGCCTGGCGGCAATTCTGCAATGTGCGCACAATGCGACAAAATTACAGAAACGCAGGCAAAAGCATCATGCAAACAGAGTTTGGGCTGTAAATAGAATTATAAAATATAATTTAAAAACCGGTTCGATGTTTATCGGATCGGTTTTTGGGGTATAAAAAAATCCGCCAGTTGCTTTTTTGAAGCTATGGCGGATGAAAGAGGGGATTTAAGGTACCCCTCGGACCTAGTTGATAAAATACATGGCGAAAGTGAAAATCGTTTGTGCGATTTCCTCAACCGTGTATTCGTGCCGATCGGTGAGCCGTGGAAGACCACGAACTCCCATCACGATCACGCTATCCCTCCGTTTGAGCTCTACACGAGGCGGTTTTTCGGGGATTGGGACATCGATTCCGTAACGCGATTTCATCGCCTCTATTGTGGCTTTGTGGCTCGAGTTACAGCAGGACTCAACACCAAGTTTCACCAATCTTTTTACGTCATCAACGGTGAGTTGTTGTCGGATGATTATGCAGTCACCTGCAAACATGGAATCCGCCAAAGCAAATCCGAAGTATATCATGATTTTTCTCCTTATGCTGCTTTCTTTTCGTTAAGATATTCACAATTTCCCCAGCCTGGGAACTGCGACCATTCCGCCCATTGCCGATTGGCTGGGTGGGTTGATTTGTTACTGCTTGAAAATTCCACTCTGCAGATTGCCCAATAGGGCAAATGCAGGTTTAATTTTTCGCAGAACAATGTTCCTGGCTGGGAAAGGTTGATTTTTGAAAGTTCTTCCGGTGTTAAGCGGATGTATATCCACTTATCACAATATTCCCTTGCGTACTGCACGAGCGTCTGCCCATGTTTGAAGTGGGTGCCCAGTTTATCAAATCCCACAAATGTGTACATTTTTTTCAGGATGGCAGGGCCAGCCATCTGAATCCTGACGAAAAGCTTGCTGCTTTTGTCCATCTTTTTCTCCTTTTTCAATGAATTTAACCAGCAAAATGCCAGTTTTAAGCGTACTTAGAGTATAGCATATTTTAATGATTTTGTCAAGAGTTTGAGCCTACGGAACTACCTAAAAAGCCTATAAAAGCTACAAAATTCCCTTAAAAAAAGGCGGCTAATGGCGAGGGTTTCCGAGGTTCGACCTCCAAATTGGAGGTCGAACCTCGAACTCATTTTGCCCAAATCTCGCACTTAGCCGCATCTATAATTCATAACATTCGCATAAAAAATAAAAGAGGGGCTTTATAGCACCCTCGTTTTTTCGCAATTATAATTTGATTTATATCAAAATTTTGAGCAAGCCTACACTAGGCGAAAATACAGTCGGGACACCTTTTATTTCGCGACTCGCGTAAAATTCGTGTTTGTTTGTACGGGCATTTAATTTTTTTTCTATAACAATATTTATACCATCGTTAACGCCACGGACGATAATCCAGTTGTCTGTTGTTTTAGCGCGATTCACTTCCAAGTGAAAAAGTTCAGCCAAGGCTAATAAGTCTTCCATATTTCCTCCTTTGTAACTTTGTGTTTTTTTATTGTTTCATGTTTTAAGCAATCTGTCAAATTACCTACTAAACACTTGGACGCCGTCTAAAAATTCGCGTCATTCGCATTCAAAATATTCGCATATATTAAAAAACAGGCAACCTAGGTTTAGGTTGCCTGCCGGCTTGGAATGAAATTCCTGGCTAAAGTTGGGCGTTGCCCAGCGCCCCGAATGCTTTGTCTGCGATGATGGGGCGAAGATGGAAGTGAGTCGTGCCGTGATCTTTGGCTTGGGCCTCGGCTTTTGCCTGACAGACGGCGCATTTGTTTGTTCCACCGATGGGTGCCAAGGCTTTCAGCCTGGCTATTGGGATTTCTTTTCCGCATTCGCATTTAACTTTCGTTACCACATTTTCCTCCTTAAAAAGACTTTTTCGTATGAGCCAGTGTAGTTTCCAGTCATTCCCATTATTAGGAATTTGGACGCTAGCTCCTTTTATATTGTTAGGTAGAATATTATATAATAGCATGTTTTAAATATTTTGTCAAGGGGTTTAGACTACAAAATTGTAAATTATCTACAAAAACTACGTAATTTAGGTAAAATAAGAGGCGGCTAAGTACGAGATTTGAACTTGGAGTTTGAGGTTCGGCCTCCAATTTGGAGGCCGAACCTCAGAAATCCTTTCACTTAGCCGCCATTCGCAGCATTCGCCTGCCTGCCGGCAGGCATTAAAAGATTCGCATTTAAGACTTGCGAGAATTTTTTAGTTGTATTACAATATATTTATTAACCGGAGAGTGGTTATCTTTTTTTTAGGATGCTAATTTACGAATTTGCTACTTATCTACTAATAGGTTATGTGATTAATTAATTTGTAGATTTGTAGAATATTAGTAGATTAGTAACCATTTAACCGTGTTTAAATAATAAAACCGTATTACATATGGCACAAAAATCAAGATCAATCGGCCAAAGAACCAAAATTAAAATTTATTTGCTTATTATTGTCGTTATTGCTGTTTTAGGCGGTCTTTTGGATTATCCAAAAGCTTTTGATGTTTCAGTTGATGCAATCAATAGTAAGTTGGGCATTAAGATCCCGCATTTTTATAATCTGCCATTTCGTTTGGGTCTTGACTTGCAAGGCGGCACTCAGCTAATTTATCAGGCTGATGTTTCTAAAGTGCCAGGCAGTGACCAGTCAGATGCTGTTGAAGGCGTCAGAGATGTGATTGAAAAACGTGTTAATGCTTTTGGCGTGGCAGAACCTTTGATCCAAACAACCAAAGAAGGCTCAAATTATCGCGTAATTGTTGAATTAGCCGGCATTAAAGATGTCTCCCAAGCCATTAAAATGATCGGAGAAACTCCTCTTCTTGAATTTAAAGAACAAGTCACAGGCACGCCTACTTTAACAGCTGAACAAAAAACTCAATTGGATAAATTTAATAAGGACGCAAAAACAAAAGCTGAAACTATTTTAGATCAAGCGCAATCTGCGCCTGCAAATTTCAGCCAGATTGCCCAAGATAAATCTGAAGATTTAGCCACAAAAGCAAATGGCGGCGATTTGGGCTATCTTAAAGATGGAGGCGCTCATAGCGAATTTTTAAAGCCGATTAAGGAAATCGGCACAGGCGATATTTATCCAGCAGTTTTTGAAAATGGCGAGGGTTATAATATTTTAAAAAGGGGAGACACTAAGCCAGACACAGAAGTAAGAGCCAGCCATCTTTTAATTTGTTACAAAGGCGCGGAAAAATGCGATAAAGAAACTTCCAAAGATGATGCCAGAAAAAAGATTGAAGAATTAAAAGCCAAGGCCACCCCGGAAAATTTTACCCAGCTTGTCAAAGAAAATTCTACTGAGCCGGGCGCTGACACAAGCGGTGGTGATTTAGGATTTTTTAGCAAAGGCCAGATGGTTAAGGCTTTTGAAGATGCTGTTTTCGCCATGAAAGTCGGTCAAATATCTGAGGTGGTTGAAACACAGTTTGGCTTTCATCTTATTTATAAAACTGACGAGCGAGTAGTTACTACTTATCAAGTATCTAGAATTTTAATTAAAAAACAAACTGAAGCAGATCTTCTGCCTCAGGGCGGTTATCAAAATACTGGTTTGTCAGGCAAGGATTTAAAACACGCTCAAGTTAATATCAGTCCGACAACGAATGAACCAGAAGTTGAACTGCAATTTACAGATATTGGTAAAACTCTTTTTGCTGAAATTACAACGAGGAATGTGGGAAAAACAGTAGCTATTTATCTTGACGGCCAGCCAATTAGCGCGCCGACTGTGAATGAACCAATAACTGGCGGCTCAGCCGTAATATCGGGAAAATTTAGTTTGGAAGAAGCCAAAACACTCGCTCGCCGTTTAAATGCCGGCGCTTTGCCAGTGCCAATTGAATTAGTCAGCCAGCAAACCGTGGGCGCTAGTTTGGGTCAGCAATTTGTGGATAAAAGTTTAAACGCCGCAATATTAGCTTTTATTCTAATAGCTTTGTTCATGATTTTGTATTATCGTTTGCCTGGCTTGCTTTCGGTTATTGCCTTGGTTATTTATGTAATTATCAACTTAGCAATTTACAAATTAATTCCCGTGACAATGACTTTGTCAGGCATTGCAGGTTTTGTCTTGTCAGTCGGTATGGCCGTTGATGCTAATGTTTTGATTTTTGAAAGATTAAAAGAAGAATTAACCTGGGGCAAGCCATTAGGTTCAGCTTCAGAGGAAGGCTTTAAACGTGCCTGGCCCTCAATTCGCGACGGCAATTTAACTACTTTAATTTCTTGTTTTTTCTTGTATTGGTTTGGCACGAGTATAATCAAAGGCTTTGCTCTGACCTTGTTTATTGGCGTTGTCATTTCTATGATTTCAGCCATTACCATAACAAGAACCTTTATGAACGTTGTAGTCGGCTGGAACCCTGTCCAACGAGCTAAATGGCTGTTTTGGCACAAGAAAAGCAAAGAAGAACAAAAAATAATGACTTCAAATTAAGCACTACAATATATGAAAATAATTAAACACAGAAAATTCTTTTTAATCTTTTCAGGCACATTAACCTTGGTTTCTATTTTACTTTGGATAATATGGGGCTTAAATCTGGGTATTGATTTCACAGGCGGCAGTTTAATGGAAATTCAATATGCCCAGACCAGGCCTGTCACTGCCGAGCTAAGTCAGACTTTGGCCGATCTAAATTTGAAAGGTTTGAAAATTCAAGCTATAGGCGATAAAGGCTATGTTTTGAGATTTCAGCAAACCGGTGAGGATATTCATCAACAGATCTTGGCAAAATTAAATCCTCCTATTAGTTCTGAAAATGCAGGCAATAATCTTAAAGTTGAAAGCGCAAATACTGATGCCAATATAGAAGTCAAAGGCATTAATGTCAGTACTTCAGGCAGTAATCAGGTTACAGAAACAAGATTTGACTCAATTGGACCAGCTATTGGCGCTGAATTAAAAACCAAAGCTTTTTACGCAGTTATTTTAGTTGTCATCGCTATTGTTATTTATATTGCCGTAGCTTTCCGCAAGGTGTCTTACCCTGTTTCTTCTTGGAAATATGGCGTAGCGGCGATAATTGCCTTAACTCACGATATTTTTGTGACCATTGGTATTTTTGTAATCCTAGGCAAATATTTTGGTTTTGAAGTTAATACGCCTTTTGTGGCTGCTTTACTGACAATTTTAGGTTATTCAGTCAATGATACGATCGTGGTTTTTGACCGTGTGCGTGAGAATTTGCATAAATATGAAGGTGAATTTGAGGAAATTGTGGAAAAAAGCATTTGGGAAACTATGGCTCGTTCTATTAATACTATTGTTACCGTGGAATTAGCCCTGACAGCTTTGGCAATTTTCGGCGGAGGAGTGATTAATGACTTTGTTATCCCATTATTAATTGGTATTTTCTTTGGCGCATATTCATCTATCTTTATTGCTTCCCAACTCTTAGTAGCTTGGCAAAAGTATGATTGGGCCAGGAAAAAGAGTGAATAATTAGGTAAATTTTATCTTATATTAAAAAGAGAATGTGGTATTCTCTTTTTTATTTAGCTATTGACAAAAATTAGATAATATTCTATGATGAGTAATCAATTTATTGCCAAACAAAGGAGGAAAAAATGGCAAAAAAAGTATGGTTCCTATCGTTGTTTTTTGTTGCGAGTTTTTTGATTTTTGGATGTCAGCATGACCCCAATCGTGGGGAGCCTCATTCAGTGCAAGCAGCTCCTGGAGGCGGGTATCGTTTAAATCTAGTTTGCGGGGAAAAGCTCATAAATGTGACCTGGCATGGAGGATCATATCTCCCATGGATACTTACGCGTCCTATGCGGGATGGAGAAACTCCGGAAACTTACAATTGGGTTGAATATACACCCGAAGGGCAGGCTAAAAGTTCGTACATATTTGTCGAGTGCTCGGTAAAAAGATAAATATCCTTCAAAACACAGGGGCGCTAGCATATTACTACGCTCCTGATTTTTTTTGTAAAAATGTAAGGGGAAATGGTTAAGTGATCCTTGCCCTAACCTTTTAACCCAACAGGCTTCCTAACCTTAGGATAGCGTCCCCTTTTGCGACTGCTAAGAATATTGGATTTTCTCTAAGGTTGGAAGAATATCAGGAATTATCCTATTCTTAAGGGGATAATTCATTAAAATTACCGTTATTATGACAAAAAAAA
>JBAZJU010000012.1 GCA_041651155.1 Patescibacteria group bacterium
TCACTGATTGCCGTAAAAAAAGAAGACACAGAAACGGCAAGGCGCCGATAGAAATTGCCGGCGCAGACATTACAGGAATCGATTGCTTAAAGTTGTAAAATAGCAGTCGCAAAAGGGGACGCTACCTTATTGAGAATTACCCATATTAGTTCAGATTGACAATAATGCTTTTGTGATGTATATTGGAGGCAACAACTTAATAAATTTTTTTAGACCGGGTTATAGAAAAAAGACCTGGGCGTTTTCCATTTATGGAAATTAGAAATTGGATATTTGAAATTAGGGATTGGAATTATAAAATTATATTTATATTTTTTCATTTTCCTAATTTCCAGTTTCTAATTTCTAATATCTAAAAACATATGACTAACAATCAATCCCGCTCCGCGGGAGAATTTATACAAATTCGTGGTGCACGCGAGCACAACCTCAAAAACATTGATCTGGATTTGCCGATCAATGATTTTGTGGTTATCACAGGAGTTTCCGGTTCAGGCAAATCATCTTTGGCTTTTGATACATTATATGCCGAGGGTCAGCGCCGTTATGTTGAAAGCTTGTCAGCTTATGCCAGGCAATTTTTGGGTATTATGAATAAGCCAGATGTTGATTCTATCAAGGGCTTATCACCAGCGATTTCCATTGAACAAAAATCAACTTCCAGAAACCCTCGCTCCACTGTTGGCACGGTGACAGAAATATATGACTATATGCGTTTGCTTTTTGCCAGAATTGGCCAGCCCCATTGTCCTAAATGCGGTAAGGAAATCGCGTCACAAGATGTGCAGACAATATTTGAGCGGGTAATTAAAGAGGCCGAGGGTAAAAGCGTAGAAATTTTATCTTCTTTGGTACGTGGCAGAAAAGGCACTTATGAAAAAATGTTTGAAAATTTATTTAAACAGGGTTATTCCAAAGTCAGAGTGAATGGCAAAGAATATATTTTGCCTGCTCGAATTGAGCTGAATAAATTTGAAAAACATGAAATTGAAATTGTGGTTGATTCTTTTAAAGTCACCAAAGAAAATCAAAGCCGTCTTTTTGATTCCTTGGAAACAGCAGTTGATATTTCCCAGGAAGGAATTATCATGATTAAAATTAATGGTAAAGAAGTTTTATTTAATACTAAATTAGCCTGTGCAAATTGTGGCATTAACTTTGAAGAAATTCAGCCACGCATGTTTTCTTTTAATTCACCTTATGGCGCTTGCACAGAATGCCATGGCTTGGGCGGAATTTTGGAATTTGCCGAGGACTTGATTATTCCCAACCACGAACTTTCTATAATGGAAGGCGCAATCGCGCCTTGGAAAAAACAGGTTTTTGGTTTTGTGGGTCAAAAAGTTGAGGCTCTGGCCAAACATTATAAATTTGATCCGGAAATTCCCTGGAAAAAATTGCCAAAGAAAATTCAGGATGTGCTTTTATATGGTTCTGAAGAAAAAATTGATTTTGAATTAAAGTCCCGCACTTCTGAGGCTGAATATGCTTGGCAAGGATATTTTGAAGGCATTGTACCGCAATTGGAAAGATTGTATAAGCAAACTGAATCAGAAGAACGCCGCCAGGACATGGCGCGTTATATGCGCTTTAATGATTGTCCGCTTTGCCATGGCCAAAGATTAAAACCTGAAAGTTTGGCAGTAACAATTGACAAGTTTAATATTTTTGAAGTGACCGAGTTATCAATTAAAGATTGTTACAGTTTTATTGAACAGTTAAAATTAAAACCTCAACAGCAAGAAATTGCCAAGCAGATTTTAAAAGAAATTAAGTCGCGCTTAACATTTATGATTAATGTTGGCTTGGATTACTTAACTTTGGGTCGTTCAGCCAGTACTTTATCTGGCGGCGAAGCGCAAAGAATTCGTTTGGCAACACAGATTGGTTCTGAACTGCGTGGAGTTTTGTATATTTTAGATGAACCCTCAATTGGCTTGCATCAGCGCGATAATAAAAAATTAATTGCGACTTTAAAACAATTGCGTGATTTAGGAAATACTGTGATTGTGGTTGAGCATGACAAAGAAACAATGGAAAGCTGTGATTATTTAGTTGATATTGGGCCAGGCGCTGGCATTCATGGCGGTAAAGTTGTGGCTGAAGGTACATTGGAACAGGTAAAAAAAGTTAAGGACTCATTGACTGCGCAATATTTAAATGGTTTTAAAAGAATTGAAGTGCCAAAAAAACGCAGACCCTGGGTTGATTATCTGGAAATTTTTGGGGCCAAAGCCAATAATTTAAAACAATTGCGCGTGAAATTCCCTTTGCGTGTTTTAACCTGTATCACTGGTGTGTCTGGTTCTGGCAAATCAACTTTGATTAATGAAACATTATATAAAGAGCTGGCTAAGCGCTTATATCATTCCAAAGAATTACCAGGCAAGCATGAAAAATTAACCAATGTGGGTTTTATTGATAAGGCTATTATTATTGACCAGTCGCCGATTGGACGCACACCGCGTTCTAATCCTGCGACTTATACCAAGATTTTTACTGATATCCGCGATATTTTTGTGCAAACACCAGAAGCCAAAGTGCGCGGCTATAAGCCCGGCAGATTTAGTTTTAATGTGCGCGGCGGACGCTGCGAAAATTGTGAAGGTGATGGCGTGATTAAAATTGAAATGCATTTTTTGCCAGATGTGTATGTGCAGTGCGAAAAATGCAAAGGTAAGCGCTATAACCGTGAAACCTTGGAAGTGCATTTTAAAAATAAAAATATTGCTGATGTTTTGGCCATGAGCGTGGAAGAAGCCCATCAGTTTTTTATTGATATTCCTTTAATCTCGGATAAACTGCAATTACTAAAAGATGTGGGTTTGGGATACATAAAATTAGGCCAGCCAGCCACGACTTTATCTGGTGGCGAGGCGCAACGCATTAAGTTAGCCAGTGAATTAGGCAAAAGAGCAACTGGCAAAACTTTATACATTTTAGATGAGCCCACAACTGGTTTGCATTTTGATGATATTAAAAAATTACTGGAAGTTTTAAATCGTTTGGTTAATAAGGGCAATTCCGTGATTGTGATTGAACATAATTTGGATGTGATTAAAACCGCTGACTGGATTATTGATTTGGGTCCAGAGGGGGGTGATCAAGGTGGGCAAGTTGTTGCAGAAGGAACGCCAGAGCAAGTATCAAAAAATAACAATTCTTATACTGGCCATTTTCTTAGAAAAATTTTAAAATTTTAAGCCCGAAGGCCTGTCGCTCGCGAGCGACAGGCCGAAGGCGGCGATGCTGGTGGTGAAATTATTGCCGAAGGGACGTCGCTCGCGAGCGACGTCCCGAAGGCACGCCAGAACAGGTGGCGAAAGTGGCGGGGAGTTATACAGGACAGTTTTTGAAAAAATTAGTGAAATAACCCAGCCCTTCGCGAAGGGCTGGGTTTAATAAAAAAACCGCCAAGTTTTACCTTGGCGGGTTGGTTTGTTTATTTTTTAGCCTTTTGGATCCTAAATTCTTTGATCCTTTCAGCTAATTCAATAATAGCGTCAGGATCCTCACCCTTAAGATATATTCCGACAGCTTCCATTTCTCTGGCCTCTATTTCGGCTTTAACATCTGCATAATAAGCTGCCGTTTCTTCTGGAGTGAGAATCTTTACAAATGTGGTAATGCCTTGTTCATCATTATGGCAAATAAATATTTTGCCAATACGTTCCCTTTCAATTGATTCGAGAGAGCATAGCTCGTTGCGTATTTCGCTAACTAAAGATATTTCGCTACGGCTATTTTTGCCTTCATAAGGATGACCAGAATCACTACGATCATAAAAGCTAATTTTGACCAGCTGATCATTTGCCAACCCAGTGATAATTTGAGGCAGATCTTTATACTGGACTTCATGAAACTCGAGATTAGAAATCTTTTTCATCGTAATCTCCTTTTTCTACTGAGAGTTTTAAAGTTCAATCCTACTTCTGTAGGTTTGTGTCCTCTGTTTCAATTCACCTTATTTAAGATGAAGTGAATTTAGGAGGGGAGCAATTGCTTGTTCCCCATATTATCCCCCCCTTTACTCGAGATTTAGAATTTTGGCAAATTCATGAATGGTATCACGCTGGGTCTTTCTCAAGATTTCACATCGGGGATGATCAGGCGAAAAATAAAAGTAATTATTATCTTCATTAAGAAAATCTCTAATTACTTTTACGGTTGCTTTAGAAATTCTAATGTTTTCCCTGATTAATGGACTGCCATGCTCTTTATCGTGAGACGCGCCACCACACATCCAGAGTCCAAAAATCTGTGAGTTTTTTTTGTTAAAATGGACAATATTCCTGAAACAATATGTTTTGATGCCTTGAAAATCTATAAGAATAGCAACTTCTATTTCCTTCATTTTAGACTCCTTTTTTTCTTGAGTTTTAAAGTTCAAACCTACATCTGTAGGCAAGCTATTCTTTTAGCTTATATTCCAGTATAGCACATTCTAGTAATCTTGTCAAGAGTTTATGATGATAAAATGGCAAAATATTGCCTAGTAAAATCAGCTATTTACAAATATTTTGATAAATGTTATGATAAAAATATACTAAATTATTATGTTTATCAAAAATGCTTGATGAAAAGCAAAAATCAAAACTAAGCAAGAATTTAACCTCTTTAGGTCTGTCTGAAAAGGAATCCTTGGTATATTTAGCATTGATTGAATTAGGTGAAGTTGGTAGCTCAAAAATCATTATACATACAGGTTTGCATGGTCAGTATGTTTATGATGCTTTAAATAAATTAGAGGAAAAGGGCTTAATTCAGCATATTATTAAAAATGGCAGGAAAAAATTTATTGCGAAAAGCCCTAATATTCTCGTTAATCTGATTACCAGGCAACAACTACTTGCCCAGGAGACTGCTAAAAGATTGGCAGAACTAGCTGTTATGCCCGAGGAGCAAAAATCAGAAACATTTGCTGGCGCTGAATCATATGTGGCTAATGAATTTGAATTACTTAATAATACTGAAGATAATAATCAATTATTAATTATTGGCGGGAAAGGTGATCATTTTGCCGCTGAAATGGGTGAGGGTTTAAAACAATATGAAAAAATCCGGGTACAGAAAAAAATTATTATAAGATACATTGGCAGCCAGGAACAAAAGGAAGAATTAGAGAATTTAAAAAAATCCAGAAAATATTTTGAATATAAAATACTGCCCGGATTATTTACTGGCTTGGTCAATACCAATATCTGGCCTGAAACAATTAATTTTAATATTTATGGAAGTCCAGTTACCAGTTTTGTGGTTTATAATAAAAAAATTGCTCAAGGTTATCACCAGTTTTTTGAAGTTTTATGGAAAATGGCAAGTTAAAAATCAGTGAAATAAAAAAATCGCCCCCCGCGCCGCGGGGAGCGGTTTTTGATTTTTGGTGTATAATTAAGGTATGAAAAATAAATTAATAACTTTTCCCGAAAATATTATTTTTGTCTCTTCAAGAATTGCTGGCTGGGAGAAAATTTTTTATCCCTCAGGTTTTGATTTGAAAAAGATTAAAAAGCTCAAAGACTGGGGCAATCCTTACGCCAAGGAAATATTTCTGTCCCTAAAGTGGTTTCGTGATAAAAAACTGATTAAATTATACAATTTTTGTTTAATGCCACACCACCTACACTTTATCTGCAAAATGAGCGGTAAATATAATTTGAACAAATTTTTAAAAGAATTTCATAAATACACGGCCCATAGAATTTTAGATCTAGCAGAGAAATTAGAGAATTGGGAATTATTAAACCACTTTGCCAAAAGAAACAATAAAGACGACCGCAAACACTTGATTTGGGAGAGCTGTGTTGGTAATGTGTTAGAAACAGAGCCTGACATCTGGCGGGCAATTGATTATATTGATTATAATCCAGTCGCCAAAGGCTGGAATTTGGTGGAAAATTTTGCTGATTATCCTTATTCCAGCGCTTGTTTTTACTATAAAGGAGAAAAACCCCTGGTTGAGATTGATAATCTTTTTGAGACCGAGGATTGAAAATCTTTCCTACCCCTCACCCGAAGGTGTCACACCGAGGTTGAACTCTTTGACCTCGGTCGGAGACCTTCGAGGGGTAGGGAGCCGAGGAAAAAGACCGAGAGTTAAAATACTTTTCTCCCTCTCCGCGCAGGTGTCTCACCGCGCTGAAATTTGGGAAAATCGGGCTTTGGTTCTTGGTAGAGAGAAGAAAGAAAAATATGAACCTAAATTACAAAAAATTTAATCTCCCCCACAAACCTGGCTGTTATCTGTACAAGGATAAAAACAACCAGGTGATTTATGTTGGCAAGGCCAAGGATTTGCAGAAAAGAATTAGTCAGTATTTTGTGAAAAAAGAATTAGATCCCAAGACCCGACTTTTAGTGAAAAATATTGCGGATGTGGAATTTATTACCACTGATAATGAGGTTGAGGCCTTGCTTTTGGAACAAAGTTTAATTCACCAGTACCAGCCAAAATATAATATTGATCTGCGCGGTGATATTCGTTATGCCTACATTAAAGTTACTGATGAAAAATTCCCGCGCTTGATCACGGCGCGCAAAATTGATAAACACGGGCGTTTTTATGGTCCCTACACTGAAGGTTCAGCGCGCCGCATGATTTTAAAAACCCTGGGTGATATTTTTAAAATCCGCACCTGCAATCAAATGCCCAAAAAAGTTTGTTTGCAATATCATATTGGCCGCTGCTCTGGCCCTTGCCAGGGTTTTATTTCTGAACCAGATTATTTATTTAATATTAAAAACGCTGAACGTCTTTTAAAAGGCGAAACCAAGGATATTATAGCCGACTTAAGTCGGCGCATGACTTCCGCTTCCGCTAAGCAGCAATATGAACTGGCCAAAAATTATCGCGATCAGATTAGGGCTGTGAAATTAATTGAGGAAAAGCAAAAAATTGATGTGCCGAAAAATTTTGATCAGGATGTGCTCAATTGGCTTGTGGTTGGCAACAGAATTTATTTTCAGTTGTTTAATATTGATAAGGGTGTAATTACCTCGCGCCATAAATTTACTTTTACAAATTATACTGGCGTAGCGGAAGATTTTATTAAGCAATATTATTCTATAAATTTTATCCCCCGGGAAATTATAATTCCAGAAAAGTTGGAAGAACAAAATTTAATTACCAAATATCTCCAAGAAACTAAAGTGAAAAAGTTTACCGTGTCATATATGCCACGCGTTGATTTGACTGTGCCAGTCAAAGGTGAGAAATTAAAACTTTTGGAATTAGTGAAAAATAATCTGGAAATAAATTTGGGACTTGAGCCCGGGGTTGTTGATCTGCAAAGCCAATTAGGTTTAGCAAAATTGCCTAGGGTAATTGAATTTTTTGATGTTTCCACTTTGCAGGGCAAATATAATGCCGGCGCCATGATCCAAATGACTAATGGCAGATTTAATAAAAATGAATACCGCAAATTTAAAATCAAATGGTCAGAGGCGCAAGATGATTTTGCCATGATTTATGAAATTGTGTTGCGCAGGTATTATCGTTTAGTTAAAGAAAAAAGTAAAATGCCGGATTTGATAGTAATTGATGGCGGCCGCGGGCAATTAAATTCAGCATTAAAAGTTTTGCGAGAATTAAAATTATCTTTAGATGTTTGTTCTTTGGCGAAAAGAGAAGAGGAAATTTATTTGCCTGATAAAACTCAACTTTTGAAAATGGAAAAAAAATTAGCCGGGTTAAAGCTTTTAATTAAAGGGAGGGATGAGGTGCACAGGTTTGTGATTAAGTATCATCGGCAGTTGCGGAAGTTAAAATAACCCGCCTTCGCTTTTTCGAGCTTCGGCGGGTAAAGAAAAATCACGCCCTTTTGTAGGCGTGATGTGGACTGCTTTAGGCAGCTTTTTTGTGTAGTTTGTCTTTAATTCTTCTGCCCTGTTCTGTTTTTATAAAGACAAAATATGATTCAGGATGTACTGTCCTGAGAACGAGGAAACATTCCTTGCGCATTTTGGGCATGACTTTGCTTGGATGAAAGCCGAGACTGTTGATTTTTTCATTTATTTCATACCCGAAAAAAATTTTTTCATTGCCTTGGAATTCATACTCTTCAAGTATATTACAAAGTTTTTTGGCAATGTCTTCAAGATATGGATCTTGCTTCTTTTTGAGTCCGATTGGTTTGCCTTGAGTTCCTTTTTTAATTGTTAGAATGGCCTTATCAATCTTGCTAATCTTTTTCATTCTTTCACCTCCTGTGGCACTTTGTGCCTTGGTTTTTTTCAATTTAGCATTGTTTATGAAAAAAATCAACTCTGCGCCGATCCTGGTGCGGGGTTAATTTTAAATATATTTATTCATCTTCTTTCATTTCTTCAACCTTGGCAAGTTCCTCTTCCTCTTTAATTTTTTTCTCATCTTCTTTGGCAATTTCTGACAGTGCCTCGCCAGCCACCTCAGCTTTGATTAATTCTTCGCTTTTCTTTTCCTCTGCAGTTAATGCGCCACAGCAATCAGCGGAAAATTTTCCCGAACCGCAAAAACAGACTTTTCTCAAGTTTTCATCGCAGGTTGGGCACATCCCTGCGCCGCTGGACTCAAAGCCGCAAAATGGACAGACATATTTTTCTTCTATCATTATTTTTTTGATTAGGAATTAGGCTTATACATATTATATAACAAAAATTGGAATATAAAAAATTCTAGGGTTGACAATTTCCAAAAAACATGTTAAAGTTCTCGTAATTAGGGGAATTTAATTTATAATGAAATTTATGAAAAAAATACTAATTATATTACTGCTTAATTTTATTGCCATTTTTTTAATGGGCAATTTTGCATTGGCCGCAACTATTGATCCCGGGTTTCAAGTAATTGAACAGCCCTTGGGTATGGGCACAAAAGATGTTAGAATAGTAGCAGCGCAATTGATTAATACTTTTGCCGGCTTGCTAGGACTTTTAACTGTGTTGGTAATTTTATTTGGCGGTTTTACCTGGATGATTTCTTTTGGAGATGAAGAAAAAGTCCAAAAAGCAAAATCTACTCTGACCTCAGGCATAATTGGTTTAATTATAATTTTTACTTCTTATTCAATTGCCAATTATATTTTTACCACCATATTAAGCGCGACCTAATTGGCCGAGGTGGCGAAACTGGTAGACGCACTGGATTCAGGTTCCAGCGCCGTAAGGCATGCGGGTTCAAATCCCGCTCTCGGCACTATGGAGTTTCCCGCGAGGCGGAATCCCGCTTCGCGGGACAAATCCTCTCCTCGGCACATTGGCTATGGCCAGCAAAGGCTGATAGACACGTCCCGCAGGGCGGGATAATAGCAATATCATGAGAGTTCAAATCTCTCTGTCCCCACCAGGTAAATTTAAAATTAAAAATGCAAAATGCAAAATTACAATGCAAAATCCAAAATTTTTAATTTAAAACTGCAATTTTTAACTTTCAACTTTAAATTTTAAACTTATTGGGCGGGTGTAGCCGAACTGGCATAGGCGCTTGCCTTAGGAGCAAGTGGGAGCAATCCCGTGGAGGTTCAAGTCCTCTCACCCGCACTAAATTTTTTTATGAAAGAAACATTTTCTTCTATTGAAAAAAAAGAAAAAGAGCCAGGGCAGACTAAAGTTGAAGTGGATTTTATTCGCCATGGTAAAAGTTCATATACTGAACAAGGCCGAGATTTAACACCAGAAGGAGAAAAACAAGTTTTGGCAAGCGCAAGAGAAATAATTGAAAAAATTAATCCTACTAAGGAAATAGTAGTTTTATTAAGTTCTCCGGCAGCCAGAGCCCAAGGTTCTGCAGAAATCATTACTGGATTAATGGAGGAAAAAGGAATCGAGATTTATAAAAGAGGAGTTGTAAGTTCAATGAGGAATTTTGACCAAAAAGATAATAAGTATCTTGAGGGATTATGGCAAGACGCTGAAAAAGCTGGAGTATCTGCTGACCAAATTTATGCAAAACATCCAAAATATCAGGACATGAATGAAAAATTTGAGACTCAAGGAGAAGTAAGGAAAAGAGCAGCCAGGGTTTTTAATTGGATTAGATATCTGGCTGAACATGCCAAAAAGACAGACAAGACCATCCATATCATTGGGGTGAGCCACTTTGAATTTCTTAATCCGATAATGGAAGATCTATTTGATTTTAAAGTGGAGGAAGGCAAGGGTATTACTTATGGTGAAGATTTAAGGATCAGGTTTGATTTTGCTCGTCAGTCTAAAAAATTAGCTATTTCAGCCGAATTTAGAGGGCAGAAAAAAGACAATATTATTTTTGATAAAAAAACCAGGAAATTTATTATTGAAAAATAAAATGGACTCAATTTTTGACCCCAAAATTTTACAACAATTATTTAAAGCGCAATTTAAAATTGAAACTAATGTTTCGGAATTATATTTTACTTCGAAATATGTTTATAAGATTAAAAAACCAGTAAATCTAGGCTTTGTTGATTTTACAAATTCTAAAAACCGCAATAGCATGACGCTCAAAGAATTTAAGATCAATAAAAAAATTTCTCCCAAAATATATTTAAAGCTCATACCGATAAAGATATATAAAAATAAAATAATATTAAATGGCAAAGGCAGGATTGAAGAATATGCAATTAAAATGATCAGGCTGCCTCAAGCTGGCGAGCTGACAAATTTACTAAAAAAGAAAAGGATAAATAAAAATTTAATTGCCAGCCTGGCCACAATATTTGCTCAATTGCATGCAAAATTTAAACCCCATAGTTTAGATGCTAAATATGGCGAGTATAAGATTATAAAACAGAATTTTGATCAGGTTTTAAGACTAATAAAAAGTGATGCTTTTCCTATTTTTATCTCTAAAAATGACTTTGAAAAATTTTCTTCCGTTACTTTGTCTTTTTTAAAATCTCTACAGCCAGTTTTTAAGCAAAGAATCCAAAAACACAGGATTCAGATGATCCATGGAGATTTACATTCAGAAAATATATTTATTTATAAACAAAAGCCAGTAATAACAGATGCTGTTTTGCCAATTGATAATTGGATTTATGGAGATGTGGCCATTGATGTTGCTGCTTTAGCTATGGATTTGGATGCTTATGGCTTTAAAAATTTTTCAGATCTGTTTGTAAGTTTATATGCGCAAAAAAAGCATGATGCGACGCTGGAAAAAGTAGTCCCATTTTATAAAATTTCCTGGGCAGCAATAAGATTTTGGGTAAATTCTCTGGCTGCAAAAAATAATAAGCGTGAAGCTTTGCCCAAGGTAAAATTATACAAGAAAATTTTATTAGAGTATCTTTCTAAGATTTAAATTTTATGAAAATAATTTGGGTAATTGTCAGTTGCAATACAACTAATGAGGCCAAGAAAATCGGCCAGGAACTTTTAACTCAAAGACTAGCTGTTTGTTTTGAAATTTTACCCCGCCTAGGCGCGTGGTTTTTTTGGCCACCCAAGAAAAACAAGATAGAAACTGCCAAGGGCTGTCTTTTAATAATGGACACATTGCCCCAATATTTTCCTGAAATAGAAAAAGTTGTAAAAAAATTACATAGCGATAAAACACCTTTTGTCGGTTCAATTGAACTAAAAAATATTAATATCAAATATGTTAAATGGCTAAAGGGGGAATTAAAATAAATTTTAAATATATGGCTGAAGTTAAAATTTTAATTGAAGGATTTACAACCGCTGATTCTAAAGAACAAGGTGAAGAAAAAACTTCTCCAACCATTACTTTGGTTAGGGATGGTGATATTATTATGATTGTTGATCCTGGAGTGGTGGAAAGTCAGGATTTAATAATTGAAAAACTTAAAAAGGAAGGTTTGAGCGTTAATGATATTAATTTTGTCTGTCTGACTCATTCACATATTGATCATTTTAGAAATATTGGCATGTTTCCAGAAGCAAAAACTTTGGAATATTTTGGCCTGTGGGATAAAAATACGGTTGAGGATTGGCAGGAACAATTTAGTCAAGACATTAAAATCATAAAAACACCCGGACATAATTATGATAGCATCACGCTTTTAGTTAAAACAGAAATTGGTATTATAGCTATTTGCGGTGATGTTTTTTGGAAAGAAAATTATCCAGAAACAGATCCATATGCAACTGATAATGATAAGCTGGCAGAAAGCAGAAGGAAAGTTTTAGAACTGGCTAATTATGTTATTCCAGGCCATGGGAAAATGTTCAAGGTTAAAAAATAAACAAAAGATTTTTGTATTGTTTGCAGATTTGACTAAAACAAAGGAGGGGATTATCCTAATGATAGGATTATCATAAAAGTATAATTTATTGAATAAACACTATATATGTTGACACCCGAAGATATCAAAAATTTAACAGAATACCAAAAGGAAATTTTTGTAACAAAAGAAGATTTTAAGCGCTTGGAAGGAAAATTTGATGATTTACTGGCTTCTGTTGATAATTATGCTAAAAAAGCCAACGATTATTATCAGGAAATGGTTATGATGAATCAGAAACTTAACCGCCATGAAAAGTGGATTTTGCAGATTGCTGACAAGCTTAATATTAAGCTGGAATATTGATTTTAATTTTTTATTTTATAGATGTTACAAAGCAGAAATTCGCGTGATTTCTGTTTTTTTTTAATTTCAATGATTTTTAAAGCAGAAATTTATTGTCCCTCCAGAGGCGGGTCGGCAAATTAATAAATTTTTTTAGCATGATTTCTCGCGCTTTTTTTTGTTTGACAATCATAATCTCTTGAATTATGATAAGAAAAACAATTCACAAGGAGGTGAAACATGGATATTGTTGTGAAACGTTGTGTGGCGAGAACCTTTATGTGTTCTATTTCTCCTTTCAGTCATGCGCGTGTGGCAGTTCCGGTTGCAAAAAGGGAAATCGTTAAAGAAAAGATTCATAAAGATGCAATTGGCTACTATTTTTGTGACGAATTGACCATGTAGATTGAATACAAGGGTAAAATGATGGTGTTTAAAGCTGATGAAGTTGACAGGTCTCCAACCCATTATTTCAAAAATCGGGCGCTGATTTTTTCGCGTGGAAAAGCTAAGCGCCATCATCGCTTAGACCTGTTGAACTACATGGACTTTTACATGTGTGATCAGGTTGTTGATTTGGTCAGTAGCTGGGATCAAATCTGGGAGGTAGGGAAAGACGCGATTTTGGAGGATTTCTAAGCAGTCCAAGGTCAATAGTTAAAATCACATAATAAAGGCTCTTAAATGGAGCCTTTTTTTATACGTATGAAAATAATAAAATTTTCCAAAATTACAATATTAAAAATTGTTAGGAATTAAACGCAGAAGTTGTTTGGGTTGTTTTTTAAAATTTTTATCTAATGTTAGCCTCATATGCTGTTATCTGTTTTGTAATATTTGTAGCCTATTTGTAATTTTGTAGGCGCCACTTGACAGCTTTTATAAGTATGTATATAATGATGTTATCTGTTATCCATAATTATCTATTATTTTTGCGTATGGAAACAAAATTATTAATCTTAAAAAAACCAAGCGGTTGATTGACTTGTATTTTTAAGTCGCGCAAGACCGCTGGTAAGGCGGTTTTTTTAGTTCATTGAGACTTTAATTTTTTAGACAATCCATAATCTGCAATCTGAAATCTATAATCTTGTCTAAATAATTAAGGTCTTAAAAATTAAGATCAAGAACCTTAACAATTGAATAAGATATTTAACGATAAAAAGTTAAAGAGCAAAATTAGAAAATTCAAAGAACAAAACTCAAATAACAAAATAAATTCAAAATTCAAATAATAAATATCAAAACTTTTTGAATTTTGTCCGGCTTCGGCGAGCGAAGCCGAGACGAGTCATTTGTTATTTGTCATTGCAAGGATTATGTTCCTATAATTCTTGTGGTTAAACAATTAAGTGCATATGGTGGATGCCTCGACATGGAAAGACGACGAAGGACGTAGCAGCCTGCGATAAGCCTCGGTTAGGTGGCAAGCAACCTTTGAGCCGGGGATTTCCGAATGGGGAAACCCAATCCTGTGTAGCAGGATTATCACGTGCTGAATACATAGGTACGTGCAGACAACCCAGGGAACTGAAACATCTTAGTACCTGGAGGAAAAGAAAAAATTTTCGTCTTTGACGAAATATTCCCTAAGTAGTGGCGAGCGAAAAGGGAAGAGCCCAAACCTAGTCAGTGTGGTGTTTGATGAAGTTTGTATTTATACTTACGGATTTGGACGCTTAAAGGTGTAAGCCGTTGCTGGCAAGGTGTAGCAAGGTAACAACATTAAATTCCTTACAGAATTTAGACAAAGAAATTTATTATACTCCGTAGCAGAATCCTTTGGAAAGAGGAGCCATAGAGGGTGATAGCCCCGTATCGCGAAACGGATTGTAACTTTGTGGTTGTTATCCTTAAGTACTACAAGGCCCGAGAAACCTTGTAGGAATCATCCATGACTATGTGGAAAGGCTAAATACTAATCCATGATCGATAGTGAACAAGTACCATGAGGGAAAGGTGAAAAGCATCCCGGTAAGGGAGATGAAATAGTATCTGAAACCATATGCTTACAAGGAGTCGGAGCCCCGCTCAGCGGGGTGACGGCGTGCCTATTGAAGAATGAGCCAACGAGTTATTGTTTGTTGTAGTCTAAGTCCGTAAAGGACGAAGGCACAGTGAAAGCGAGGGTGAATAGCCCGTTTTTAGTTAATTAGCTGCAAGCTAACTTCTTAGCTTACGGCTAATTAACTATTTTATACAGCAAGCAATAGACCCGAAGCCGGGTGAGCTAGCCATGACCAGGGTGAAACCAGTGTAACAGCTGGTGGAAGCCCGAACCCGTACGCTGTGCAACACGTTGGGATGAGTTGTGGCTGGGGGTGAAATTCCAATCGAACTCGGCGATAGCTGGTTCTCCCCGAGATAGCTTTAGGGCTAGCCTCTCCAAATGCCCGCGGAGGTAGAGCACTGAATGGGGACAGGGATGAAAATCTGCTGCCCCTAATCAAACTCCGAATGCCGCGGTAACTAATTGGAGGGAGTCAGACTATGGGGGCTAAGCTCCATCAGTCGAAAGGGAAACAGCCCAGACCGCCATTTAAGGTCCCTAAATCCAGATTAAGTGTAAAAGGTGGTAAGATGACTTTTACAACCAGGAGGTTGGCTTAGAAGCAGCCATCCTTTAAAGAAAGCGTAATAGCTCACTGGTCAAGTTATTTTGCGCCGAAAATATACCGGGGCTAAATCTGGTACCGAAAGTGCGGATTTATATTTATTAAGAATATAAGTGGTAGGGGAGCATTCTATAAGCACTGAAGCTCACGCCGTGAGGCGGGGTGGAGTTTATAGAAGAGAGAATGTTGGCATAAGTAGCAAAAAGACGGGTGAAAACCCCGTCCACCGTAAACCCAAGGTTTCCTGGGCAACGCAAATCGTCCCAGGGTTAGTCGATCCTAAGGTGAGGCCGAAAGGCGTAACCGATGGAAGAGCTGGTTAATATTCCAGCACTACTTTTAGTTTTCAATGGGGTGACGTAATTTATGAGACTGAACGTTTTTTGGCTATAGACGTTGCTGGCAATTGAGTGATTACTGTTAAATGCAGTAGTCATTAAACTCAAGAACCGGCAAAAGGCAAAGCATTGCCGAGTCAATTTAGTCAATTAGATTACCCAGAAAAACCTCTAGAGCTAAGCTAAAAGCAACCGTACCGTAAACCGACACAGGTGGGTGGGCATAAGTGTGCCAAGGTGAGCGAGAGAACCTTCGTTTAGGAACTAGGCAAAAAAGCAGCCGTAACTTTGGGATAAGGCTTGCCCACCTTCGCTTTTTACTTCGTAAAAAGCTTCGGCGAGCACGGCCCTTGAGGAAGTATAATTTTTCTTGAGGGCTGTGCCCACCGTAGCTCAAACGGAGTGCAGAGCGAAGGTGGGCTGCAACAAAAGACGTCAAGCGACTGTTTATCAAAAACACAGGTCCCTGCGAAAGCGCAAGCTGATGTATAGGGGCTGATGCCTGGCCAGTGTCCGAACGTTAAGGGGAGGAGTGCAAGCTCCGAACCGAAGCGCGGATGAACGCCGGCCGTAACTATAACGGTCCTAAGGTGGAATAGCTGCCTTAGTAAAATTTGGCTATATGCTGGAATATCTGGAGTATCTGGTGCTACTTGCGGTATGATATATTTAAGGAATAAATTAACCTTAGATAATTATGACAAGTAAAAAAGCAACCAGTGCAGACAATCAGCAGGAAAGATTAAAATTTATTGGCTGGTTAGTAGGATTCACCGATGGTGAGGGATGTTTTTCCGTTTCAATCTTTAGAAATAAAACTTCTAAATTTGGTTGGCAGGTTTTTCCTGAGTTTGTAATAACTCAGGGCGAAAAAAGTTTGCCAGCTTTAAAGAAGATAAAAAACTATTTTGATTGCGGAAATTTATTCATTAACAATCGGTATGATAATCATAAGGAAAATTTATATCGCTATTGTGTAAGATCAATTAACGATTTAAAAGAAAAGATTATTCCTTTTTACCAGCAAAATCAATTGATAACTGCCAAAAGTAAAGATTTTGGAAAATTTTGCCAGATAATAGATTTGATGAGCAGGCAAAAACATGGCAATATCAAAGGGTTGAAGCAAATCGCAAAAATTATCAGAATGATGAATAGAAAGGTTTGCCCAGGAATTTTAAAATCCTCAGAGACTACATGCCGAAATTTGCATAAAAAGACAGGTGCAAATAAGATATAGTCCGAACTTCATGGCGACATGAAGAACATGGCAGAAATGCCCATGTCCTATTTAAATTAGGTAACAAATTCGAGCGAAATTCCTTGTCGGGTGAGTTCCGACCTGCACGAATGGCATAACGACTTGACGACTGTCTCAACGAAGGACTCGGTGAAATTGCAGGAGGAGTGAAGATGCTCTTTAACCATGGCTGGACGAAAAGACCCCGTGAAGCTTTACTACAACTTGATATTGGGTTAGGGTTAGACATGTTGAGCATAGGTGGGAGCCTAGGCAACAGTGAGATACCACCCTTGCCTAATTTTAATTCTAATCTTGGTCCGTGAAACCGGATCAGGAGACAGTATCTGGTGGGTAGTTTAACTGGGGCGGTTGCCTCCCAAAATGTAACGGAGGCGTTCACAAAGGTCAGCTAGGTTCCGATGGAAACGGAACTGATAGTGTAAAGGCACAAGCTGGCTTTACTGCGATTCCAACAAGAAAAGCAGTTGCGAAAGCAGGACTTAGTGATCCGACCGTACGATATAGGACGGCGGAAGCTCAACGGATAAAAGCTACTCCGGGGATAACAGGCTGGTCTCCCCCAAGCGTCCACAGCGACGGGGAGGTTCGGCACCTCGATGTCGGCTCATCGCATCCTGGGGCTGTACAAGGTCCCAAGGGTTTGGCTGTTCGCCAATTAAAGCGGTACGTGAGCTGGGTTCAGAACGTCGTGAGACAGTAGAAATTTTGGCTTATTTTAGCCAAAGACCGTGCTGTCTATAAATCTGACTATATGCTGGAAGTTCTGGTAAGCCTCAATCAGGAGTGAGGCTTGAGTATCTCACACTACCTATTTTAAAATAGGTAAAAATGTGTTGAGTGCAGATAATCAGCAGGAAAGATCAAAGAAATTTATTCTTTGAAATCCTCAGAGACTATACGTCAGAATTCCGAAAAAAATCGGGATAAGATATAGTCCGAACTGCATGGCGACATGCAGAATTGCATAGAAATATTGCAATCATTCCAAGTGAATGTAACATAATTTGTCGGTCTCCTATCCGCCATGGTCGTTGAAACTTGAGAGGGCCATTCCCTAGTACGAGAGGACCGGGAATGACGTACCTCTGGTGTACCAGTTGTCCTGCCAAGGGCACTGCTGGGTAGCCAAGTACGGTTTAGATAAACGCTGAAAGCATCTAAGCGTGAAGCTGTCCTCAAGATTAGGTTTCGTAGGATCCTAGGAGATTACTAGGTTGATAGGCGCCAGGTGTAAGGCCAGTAATGGCTTAAGCCAAGGCGTACTAAAATTCCATTTGTTTAACCACAAGAATTTTGGGAATATATTTTAAATACTCAAAATTCAAAAGTCAAAATTTAGAAAATTTTTTATTGTTAAAATCATTAGATATAGGTTACCTTAATTAATTTAGGGTAACCAAATCTGGTGATTTCCGCCTTCGCCCATCCTTCGCTATCGCTACGGAGGGCTACGGCGGACAGGCTAGATAATAAAACATGAGTCAAAAGACAGGCGCTATATCAAAAATTGGTATGACGAAGTCTGGTGATTCTAGCGAGGAGGTCACACCCGATCCCATTCCGAACTCGGAAGTTAAGCTCCTCAGCACCGATGATATTCCTTCGGGGAGAAAGTAGGACATCGCCGGAATTTTCAAGAAAGCTTCGTTTTAAACGAGGCTTTTTTGTTTTTAGACAATTTGGTTGTAAAATGATAAAATTAAGTGAAATACTTAATTTAAATATTTATGGATATTGTAAAAGAAGTAGAAAAAATTGTACGCGAAACGTGTGCTAAAGACACAAATGTGTTTACCTATGCTTTAGCAACTCATTTTGTTCCTGTGGTGGAAAACGCTAAAATATTGGCAGAAAAGTTAGGCGCTGATTTGGAAATTGTGACTTTGGCTGCCTGGCTGCACGATTATGCCAGTGTTTATGACGCTAAATTAATGCCTGAACATCATTTACATGGACCAAGATTAGCCCAGGAAATTTTAGAGAAATTAAATTATCCGCAAGATAAAATTGATCAGGTTAAACACTGCATTGAAGCTCATCGTGGCAGCCAAAAGATCCCCAGAAAAACAATTGAGGCAGAATGCGTAGCCAGTGCGGATGCCATGGCACAGATTACTAAGTTTCCTGCCTTATTAATTTTGGCCTGGAAGGTTCATAATATGGGTTACCAAGAAGGCATTGATTTTGCTTTAGGGAAAATGGAAAGAAGTTGGAATAAATTAATTCCCGAAGCTAGGGAACTAGTTGAAGATCAGTACAAATCTATAAAAAAGATTTTTAAATAATATATAATTTATACCCCACTTTCCTGTCCGCCAAAGCTTTAGCGACGGCGGAAGTGGGCCTGCTAAAGCAGGGTATAATGTTTTTAATATGAGACAAATCGCCGACCTTCATATTCACTCCAAATACTCTCGAGCTTGCTCGAAAGATTTAATTTTGCCAAAAATTGATGAGTGGTGCAAATACAAAGGCATTGATATTGTGTCTACTGGAGATTTTACTCATCCGGCGTGGTTTGAGGATATAAAAAAAGAATTGGAGTCTTTGGGTAATGGATTATTTAAATTAAAAGTAGGGGATGGTAAGGTTAAATTTATTTTATGTACGGAAATTTCTTGTATTTATAAACAGGGTGAAAAAACAAGGCGCATGCATTTGAATATTTTTTTCCCAGAAATAAAAAATGTGGAAGAATTTAATTCCACTTTGGAAAAAATGGGTTGTAATCTAAAATCTGATGGCCGGCCCATAATTGGTTTAACAGCAATTGAATTGGCAAAAATAGTTTTTGGGATTAATGACAAGGCTATGATTATTCCAGCTCATGCCTGGACTCCTTGGTTTTCTATTTTTGGTTCTAAATCAGGGTTTGATTCAATTGAAGAATGCTTTGGCAAATATGCGAAAAATATTTTTAGCATTGAAACTGGGCTTTCATCAAACCCTCCAATGAATTGGCGTTTGTCAGCTTTGGATAAAATAACTTTGGTATCCAATTCTGACGCGCACTCCTTGCCTAATTTGGGCCGTGAAGCAAATGTTTTTGATTTAGAAAATGCTTCTTATGATGAAATTTATAACACTTTAAAAAATCAGGACAAAAAGAAATTTTTATTCACGATTGAATTTTATCCTGAGGAAGGCAAGTATCATTATGACGGCCATGCCAGCCATAATTATTCTTTAACTCCCAAAGAAACAAAAAAGAACAAAGGCATTTGTCCTATTTGTAAAAAATCATTAGTGATTGGCGTTTTATATCGCGTTGATGATTTGGCTGACAGAGATGAAGGAGAATTAGATAAACATATTCCTTATAAAAGTTTAGTGCCTTTGCAGGAAATTATTGCGGAAAGCTTTAATGTCGGAAAAAGTTCCAAGCGCGTGCAAGCTGAGTATTTTAATATTATAAAAAAAGCAGGCACAGAATTTGCCGCTTTGTTGGATCTAAGTTATGAGGAATTGAAAAAAATAACTTTGCCAGAAATTGTAGAAGCAATCAAAAGAGTGCGCGAAGGGAAATTATTTATTAAGCCAGGTTATGATGGGATTTATGGTAAAGTGAAAATATTTAATAACAAGGAAAGAAAAGGATTTGAACAAGCGAAATTGATTTAGTAAATTTATTTAAAAAAATAAAACGGGAATAGATAGTATTTTCCCGTTTTTTTGTCGATTACATTTTTCGGTACTCCTTTTTCCAATCGTCTATTTTCATGACGCTGGAAGCAGGAACTGTTATGACTCGGGCACTCTTTTTGGGCTTGCCATTATCATCTTCGTCCCAGTAGTTTATGACTTCGAATGTATCGCCATTGTCTGAAAGTACTCGCCCTTCAATTTTCTCCTTTGCTCCTTGCGAGAAAAGCGCCCGAATCATATCGCCAGGGCCGGGGCGCTGTCTTGCTGGCAGTTCGGACATGCTGAAAATAATACCCTGACGGTTTCCCGCGGTTCTGGCATTGATAATTTCTTCAAGCATTTTTGCAATTAGGTTATAGTCCAATGTGGTACAGAAGTCATCCATAATTTCAGAGACCTGCACGATTTTTGCATTGGACATTACCCAATAAGCGTCATAGCCATTTCCAGCGCCGCTTTCCTCCATATACGTGTTAACAAAACTTTTAAACCTGATGGCATCTTCAAGAGAAGCAAAACAGAGTGTCTTTTCCTCAGCGTTTTCCAAACATTTCAGTATTGCGAACACCTTTTCACTCCTTTCTTTAGTGACCTAGCCATGTTTTTAGGAACAGTTCTTTGTAATCAGATTAACGAAAGATTTTAATTATGTCAAGCAAGCCAACTAAGATAGCGTCCCCTTTTGCGACTGCTAAGAATATTGGATTTTCTCTAAGGTTGGAAGAATATCAGGAATTATCCTATTCTTAAGGGGATAATTCATTAAAATTACCGTTATTATGACAAAAAAAAC
>JBAZJU010000013.1 GCA_041651155.1 Patescibacteria group bacterium
CGTCTCACCTGCCCACAGCCCATTACTTATTACCTCCCTTTCTTCAAGGGTTAAACGATGATATTTGTTTTTCATAGCAAAACCTTAAATGATTTTAAAGTTTTGCGCTAGTCCTTTGAACCCAGTTCTTAAAATCTTGACAAAATTGATATAATGTAGTAAAATAATACATACTATTTCCCCTTGTTTAAGGGGTATCTAAATAGCCAAATAAGTGATGATCGCTTGAAGTCCAATGAAGTTTAAAGGAGGTTCGCCTCCGCTAAAGCTTCAACGGACTTTGAGAGGAAAGTCCGGACACCTTAAAATGGTTACGGGTAACGCCCGCCAGTTTAATAGCAATGTTAAATTAGGACCAGTGCCACAGAGACTATACTAGTCCTCCGTAGCTTTATGCGAAGGAGGGCCAAATGTGAAAAGTGTTTTGGTGTTATTTGTTCTCGAGACAAATGGCTACAAAACTCAACCTCTGGCAACAGAGTGTACGTGGTAAACTCAACCTGGTGCAAGGACAAAGTCCCGCGTGGCGGGATTAAAAGTAGTCCGCTTGAGCTTGGCAGTAATGCCAGGCCTAGATAGATGATCATCTTTCTTTAATTCTTAGAGGAATTAAGGGATAACAAAATCCGGCTTATGCTTATTTGGCTATTTAGGTAAAATTATAAGGGTTCCTTAAGGGTGCCCTTAATTTTAAAAAATATGAAAAAAACTGATTTACTCTTTACCATAATTTTAATTCCTTTAGATTTTCTAATGCTTGTTTTGGCTGCCTTAACCGCCTATTATCTTAGAGTCGGTACTTTTGTAACTGAAATCAGGCCAGTTGTCTATGCTTTATCTTTAGCTCAATATATAAGTTATACTTTTTTACTGGCCTTGCTTTGGCTATTAATTTTTGCTTTAGCGGGCCTTTATGCCATAAAAATCAGGCGCAAATTGCTCCAGGAAATTGGCAAAATTTTTTTAGCCTGTTCAACCGGCATCTTAACTATTATTTTAGCAATTTTTTTGCAAAGAGAACTTTTTTCTTCTCGCTTTATAATTTTGGCAGTCTGGATTTTGAGTATTTTATATGTCACCATCGGCCGTTTAATAATTTTTCAATTTCAAAAATATCTGCTCAAAAAAGGCTATGGCGCCAAAAAAATTATTTTAATCGGCCAGGATAAAAATACTCAAATAATTGCCGACGAAATTAATAGCAAGCCTCAATTAGGTTATCAAATAGTCAAAATATTCCCAACTTTTAACCAGGAGATTAAAGTTCAAATTTTAGAAATGCACAAAAATGAAACTATTGACGAAATTATTCAGGCTGATCCTAATCTAGACAAAGAAACAACCTTTGATTTAATTACTTTTACCGAAGCCAATCATATTGTTTTTAAATTTTCCGCTGACCTTTTTAAAACTAAAACCAGCCGTTTAGAAATTGACACCTTAGCCAGCATCCCGATTTTTGAAATTACCAAAACCAAATTAGAAGGCTGGGGCAGAATTTATAAGCGCATTTTTGATATAATTGCTGCTGGTGTTTTTATTATTTTAACCTCGCCAATCATGCTGTTTGCAGCTATCACCATTAAATTAGATTCTAAGGGCCCGATTTTTTTTAGCAAATTAGACAATGGTTCGCCCGTACAAAGAATGGGCCAGTTTGCCAAACCATTTCGTTATTTTAAATTCAGATCCATGATTGACAAATCAGATTCTTTAAGATATTCCCAAGCGCTCCAGGAAAAAAATCTGCGTTCAGGTCCGCTGGTTAAAATTAAAAATGACCCAAGGATCACCCGTGTTGGCAAATTTATCCGCAAATTTAGCATTGATGAATTGCCGGAACTATTTTTAGTTTTTATTGGTAAAATGAGCTTGGTCGGTCCCAGGCCGCATTTGCCTGAAGAGGTTGCAAAATATAAGGATTATCAAAAAAGAGTTTTAGATATTAAGCCAGGCATCACTGGCATGGCCCAAATTTCTGGCCGCTCAGATTTAGATTTTGATGAAGAAGTTAAACTGGATACTTATTATATTGAAAACTGGTCGCTCTGGCTTGATCTGCAAATACTTTTAAAAACTCCCAAAGTTGTGCTTTTTCCCAAACGCGAAGCATTATAGCTTCTACTCAAATTATATAGGAAAAATAGCCCATAAAAAGGCTATTTTTTGTGCTTGATTTTTAAGTTAAAATGAGCTAAAATAAGAACATTAAATCATTTTCTAAAAATTCGTATATTTGTAAAATTAGTAACAGATTAGCCTGCCTGCCGGCAGGCAGGTAAATTAGTATCCCTATGAAAGTAGCCTTATTACACGATTATTTAAACCAAGCAGGCGGCGCTGAACGCGTGCTTTTAGCCTTGTCTGAACTTTATCCAGATGCGCCAATCTTTACTTTAATTCATGACAAAAAAAGGCTTTCTGGCTTTGAAGGCAAAGATATCCGCACCTCCTTTTTACAAAAAATGCCCTGGGCAAGTTCAAAAATACGCTGGTATCTGCCTCTAATGCCAGTGGCAGTGGAAAGTTTGGATTTGAGTCTTTATGATATTGTCATTTCTTCCAGCTCAGCTTTAATCAAAGGCGTGATTACTCATCCGCATACTCTGCACATCTGCTATTGCTACACGCCGACCCGCTATCTCTGGTCTGATGCCCAGCAATACCATAAAGAAATTAAAGAAGGCAAACTGGTCAGCCATTTCCTGCCATTTTTTTTACACAAGCTACGGCTCTGGGATCATGTCTCAGCGCAGAGAGTAAATCATTTTGTAGCTCAGTCAAAATTTATTGCCAAAAGAATCAAAAATTATTATAACCGTGAAAGCACTGTTATCCATCCGCCGACTGATACGCAAAATTTTTATATTTCATCTGAGCTGGGCAATTATTATTTGCTAATTTCCCGCTTAAAACCTTACAAAAAAGTTGATCTGGCCATCAAAGCTTTTAACAAGCTAAATATCCCTTTAAAAATCATCGGCATTGGTGAAGAAGAAAATAAATTAAAAAAAATGGCCAAATCAAACATTGAATTTCTGGGCGCTGTTTCAGAAACTGACAAAAGAAAGTATTTAGCTAATTGTCTAGGGCTAATCCATCCTCAAGTTGAAGATTTTGGCCTGACAGTAATTGAAGCCATGGCCTCTGGCCGTCCAGTCATTGCTTATGCAAATGGCGGAGCATTAGAAACAGTTATTGACGGCCAGACTGGAAAATTGTTTGAGGAGCAGTCCTGGGAAGCTTTAATTGATACGATTATAAAATTCAGGCCTCATGATTATAATTCTCAATTCATAAAAGCTCATGCTGAAAAATTCAATACCCAAAATTTTTATTCTCAGCTTACAAAGTTCGTAGATCAGGCCTGGTCTGATTTTAAAAAATAATAAAAAGTACTCAAATTTAATTTTGCATAATTAATATCTCACAATTCATGAATATCACCATTGATATTCGCTGCCTCATGCAGGCCAATTATTCCGGGGTGAGCGAATATGCCTTTAATCTTCTAGATAATTTATTTAAAATTGATAGCCAAAATCAATATCAGCTTTTTTATAACAGCCATCAGGATATAAGCAATAATCTGCCTGATTTTAATTATCCAAATGTTAAATTTTTTGGTTTTAAATACCCCAATAAATTTTTTAATCTGGGCTTAAAATTACTGCGCTATCCTAAAATAGACAAAATACTTCCGCCTGCGGATATTTTTTTTATGCCTAATTTGAATTTCATTGCCTTAAGAGCCGGAGGCAAAAAGACAATAACCATCCATGATTTATCTTTTGATCTTTTCCCCAGTTTTTTTTCTCTCAAACGCCAGCTGTGGCATAAATTTATAAATCCCAGAAAATTAAATGCTGGCTTTGATAAAATAATCGCAGTTTCAGACAATACAAAAAACGACTTAATGAATTTGTACCAGCTCCCTGGCCAAAAAATAAAAGTAATCCATTCTGGACTTGATCATAATCTTTACAAACCTCTAGACAAAAACGATCCAAAATTTTTAGAAATCAAAGCCAAATATCAGTTGCCAGAATCCTTTATCTTATTTTTAGGCACTTTGGAGCCGCGCAAAAATTTAACCGGCATAATTGAAGCTTTTAACCTTTTAAAAAACAACAACTCACAACTTGCTGATCTGCATTTATTAATAGCCGGCGCTCCAGGCTGGAATTATAAGAAGATATTTGAAATAGCCAATAATTCTCCTTACACTAAACAAATTTTCTACCTTGATTATATTAGCCGCCAAGATAAACCCTATTTGTATAATTTAGCGCGGGCTTTTATCTTCCCTTCTTTTTATGAAGGCTTTGGGTTCCCAGCTTTGGAAGCCCAAGCCTGCGGACTTCCAGTTATGGCAGCCAATAATTCAGCTTTCCCGGAAATTTTAGGCGATTCTGCTTTTTTAGTTAATCCCGACCATCTTGAAGAAATCGCTGCCAGCCTTAACGAGATTTTAAGCAACCAAGAGCTTAAACAGGACTTGATCAATAAAGGCCTGGAAAATGCCAAACGTTTTTCTTGGGAAAAATGCGCCCAAAAAACCTTAGATTATCTAACCTTAAATTCTTAGCCATCTAATTACTTATTACCTATTTCTTATTACTTATTTCCTCACATATGCGTATCGGCATTGATGCCAGAATGTATGGCAAAAGCCAGTCAGGCATTGGCAATTACATCAAACAGCTCACCACAAACATTTTCCAAATAGATAAGGAAAATGATTATTTTTTATTTTTACTAGATCCGATTTATTCGGAATATCAAATATCTCAAGCAAATGTACACAAGATAAAAGCTCAAGCGCCCTGGTATTCATATTCAGAACAAACGACATTTTTAAATCAGCTTAATCAGTCCAAGCTTGATCTGATGCATTTCCCGCATTTTAATGCGCCAATTTTTTACCAAAAGCCAAGGATCACCACAATTCATGATATTACCCCGAAATTCTGGCCTGGCCATAAGCAAAAATCCTGGTGGCGGAAAAAGGCTTATGAATTGACAATCAAGTCCAGCCTGCGAAAATCAGCTAAAATTATAGCTGATTCACAGGCCGCCAAACAAGATCTAATTAAATATTTTAATGTCTCTGAAAAAAAAATAGCTGTGATTTATTTGGGGATAGAAACTGACTTTAAAATAATTGATAATTATGCTAAAATAAAAGAACTTAAAGACAAATATCAGATTACCAAGCCATTTATTTTTTTTATCAGCGCCTGGCGCAATCATAAAAATTTTGAAGGCTTAATTTCAGCCTTTGAACTCTTAAAAAGCCAGGGGGATTTTGACTATCAGCTCGTCTTAGGCGGCCAGGAAGATGCTCACTATCCCAATATCCGCCAGGTCATTTTACATTCAAAATTTAAAGACGATATTATCTGTCCCGGCTTTATAGCTGAAAATGAACTTCCTCTTTTTTACAATGCAGCCGAACTCTTTGTTATCCCTTCTTTTTATGAAGGCTTTGGCCTAATCGGTTTGGAAGCCATGGCTTGCGGACTCCCTGTTATTTCCTCCAATGCTGGCAGCCTGCCGGAAATCCTTGGTTCCGCAGCCTTATATTTTGACCCCCATGACACTGCCGCCATTGCCCAAACCATGCTGAAAGTTTTAAACGCTCCAGAACTCAAAGCTCAATTGCTCAAGCAAGGATTGGAGCAAATAAAAAAATATTCCTGGCCGGAATGCGCTCAAAAAACATCTCAACTTTATAACCAAATCCTAAAAACTTAAATAAGCAGCTTTAAATTCAAGCGCACCCATGCGTAGCAGATTAAAAACAAAAAAACAGTTAAAAAAGATTAAGAAAGTAAAAAACCCCGCTAAAAAATCAAAGTCAAAAATTGTTGCTAAAAAGATACTTTCTAAATCTGTAAAAAAAATTGTTGCAAAAAAAACCAAGAAAAAAAATATTCGTGGCGGATTTGTTGCTTTTAAAACCGCTGCCAGACATGCGGTCACAAACGCTCAAAAAAAATCCTTGCCAAATTATTCAAAAATAGAGAATAATTTGCGGGCAGAGACAGCTCCTGCGCTTAAACCACCTGCCGAGCCTGCCCGAAATTTTATCAAAAAAACAAATACCAAGTGCTCGCCTTATCTTCTAGACTTGAAAAAAATTGGCATTGAAAAACAAGAATCTGCCAGGCACAAACAATCACAGTCAGAAATCATTACCGCAGAAATATTCAGCAAATTCAAGCAAAATACAAAACCTCTAAAAAGAATATGCCATAATTTTCGAGCCAATCTGGCAGAACTTAAACCGCAACAAAAAATAAAATATCTTGAGTCCACTGGTTCATTAATTGCGCGCAAACCCAGCCATCTTAAATTACCTAAACTCAGCTGGCCAAGCTGGCGCTTGCCAAAATTACAACCCCGTGAATTAAGGCTGGGCAATTTTATCTTGCCTACATATTGGAAAAGAGCTGTTATTACATTTATTCTTTTCTGCCTGATTTTTAGCCTGCCATTTGCGCTTTATGGCAATTACCAGGATTTACAAGGCAAAAAAAATGATGTTTTGCAAAAAACCGGCTTAGCTTTGAATCATTTGCTTCTGTCTAAAAAAGCCGCTTCGGCTCAAGATCTTTATTACACGCAGTTTGAATTGCAGGCAGCCAGCCAAAATTTTACCCAGGCAAACCAGGATCTGGCCAATGTTAATTTTATTATTCAAGGCGCTATCAGATTGATGCCTCGCTTAGGCGAGCAGTATGTCGCAGCGCAAAAATTAACCAATGTGGGTGAAAAATTGTCGCGGAGCGCTGCTTTACTGGCAGATACAATTTCCAAAATCAATCTGGGCGATAATGCGCAAAACATGAATTTAACAGATAAGCTCATAACTTTGAAAGAAAACTTGGTTCTAATCTCCATGGACTTAAATTCTGCCAATGCTGACCTGCAACAAATTGACATTTCAGCAATTCCGTCAGAATATCAGGATAAAATCCAGACGTTGCAGACTGCCCTGCCAATTTTAGAAAAAAATTTCACCAATTTTACGGCCTCAGCTGATTTGATCGCCCAGCTTTTAGGGCAAGAAAGCAAAAAAAGATATTTGCTGCTTTTCCAAAACAATCACGAGCTCAGGCCGACCGGTGGTTTTATTGGCAGCTATGCGCTGATTGATATTGATCGCGGCAATATTAGCAAAATAAATGTGCCTGGCGGCGGTCCATATGACCTTAAAGCCGGACTTAAGGTAAATATAAAGTCCCCCACGCCCCTAAATATTATTAATACCCGCTGGGAATTCCAGGATGCAAATTGGTTTGCCAATCTGCCTGCTTCAGCTGAAAAATTAAATTGGTTTTATGAAAATAGCGGCGGTCCGACTATTGATGGCATGATTTTTGTTAATGCTACCTTTTTAGAAAAAGTTTTAAAACTGACCGGTCCGATTGAATTGCCAGATTATAATCTCACGATTACCGCTGATAATTTTTTTTCAGAAATCCAAACTAATGTGGAATTAAATTATGACCAAGCTCAAAATAAACCTAAACAAATTATCGCTGATTTGGCGCCCATTATAATTGACCGGCTGCTGCATTCCGATCGCCAAAAATTCACTGAAATTTTGGATCAAATTTTAAATTCTTTGGATGCAAAAGAAATTCAATTTTACTTTTCAAATTTTAATATTGAAAAAATGGTGCTTAAAAATAATTGGGGCGGAGAACAAAAAAATACTGAAAAAGATTATCTTGAGGTGGTCAGCACAAATATCGCCGGAGAAAAAACAGACGCAGTTATTAAACAATCAGCCAATCTAGCGGTGGATATCAAACCGGACGGCTCTATTATTAATACTTTAACTATTACAAAATCACACACGGGCACAAGCGGAGAAAATTTTTATGGAGTACCCAATCTTGATTACTTGCGCATTTACGTGCCCAAGGACAGCGAATTAGTCAGCGCTTTGGGCTTTAGCTCTCTGCCAGAAGAATTATTTGTCCTTGACGACTCTGTCACCTATGACATAGATCCTGATTTAGCCTATGGCGAATTTTCCCGCAAATTAGAGCCAATCAGCCAGACTGCAATTTATAATGAAGGCGGCAAAACAGTTTTTGCCAACTGGCTTAAAGTTGAACCGGGTCAGAGCCAGACAATAACAGTCCAATATAAATTACCGTTTATTTTAAACCTGAAAGCGCATAACCAACCTTTTAATTTGATCAATTTAATTAAAGAACAATTAAGCCTGGAAAAAAACGATCCAAATACTGACCGCTATTCGCTACTCTGGCAAAAGCAATCAGGCAAAGAAAATTTTGATGTAACTGTGTCAATAAATTTCCCGCCTAATCTCCAATATCAGCTTACTTATCCTGACGGCCTGCAAAAAGACGGCGATAAATTCAATTTCGCTGCGGCCTTAAATACTGATAAATTTTTGGCCGTTATCTTTAATTCTGCAAATTATGAACAATAATCCAGCCGCTTTGGAAAAAGATTTTAAATCTAAAATAAAAGCCTCTGCCACTGAGGCTATTTTAGCTGACAAAAAAAAATCCCCTCTAAAATCTTATAAAAAATCCTGGAATTCTAAATTCACTCCGACAAAAATGGAAAAAAGAGAAAAAGCGCTTGAAGAAAAATTTGAAGCAAAGTCTTTAGAGGTAGGCAAAGAATTAAAAAAAATTTACGAGGATGGCCAGGGCAATTTGCCCAATATGACAAAACTGGAATTTAAAAACAAAAATCGCGCTAGAAATTTAGTAATCGGCATTATTGTTTTTTTATTTATTATTCTGGCGGCTTCGGTGACAGGCTTTTTTATTTTTCGGCCTAATCCTAAATTTTCCGGCGATAAGATTAAATTGGAAATCAAAGCGCCGTTTAGTTTAAGTTCCGGGGAGAATATTGATTATCAAATAAAATATACGAATTCAGAAGAAATCAGCCTGAACAATGTCCAGTTGACTGTAAATCTACCTAATGGTTTTATCTTTTCTTCCTCAAATTTTCCACCAGTCTTGCCGACTGACCAGACGCCTGCCAATTTGAAAACCTGGAAAATCAATGATCTTTATCCCGGCCAATCGCAACTTCTTGATATTACCGGCAAATTAATCGGGCCGATTGACGCCCAGCAATCCATCTCAGCTGTTTTGAATTATGTGCCGGCTAACTTTAGTTCTGAATTCCAAAAAAAAGCCTCCTTTAGCACGCAAATCAGTGATAGTCTGGCAAATTTAGAAATAGAACATGCCAACCAAATCGCTGATCAAGAAGAAATGGAACTGACTTTAAAACTTACTAATAAATCCCAGCAATATGAAATTAATAATTTATCAGTAGAACTGGCTTATCCCCTTGAATTTACTATTGGCGAAAGTCAAATTATTGATCCCAACAATGAAGCCTCTTTAAATGTTATAAAAGCGGTAAAAGATGAAATTAGCCCCAAAATTTGGCAGATTGACAGTCTTTTGCCTCAGGCGGAAAAATTAATCAAAATAAAAGGTAAGTTTAAAGTTGAGGCTAGCGCAAAACCGGAATTTACTGTTGCTGTTAAATTAAAAGGCTCTGGTGAAGATTTATTCCTGCAGGGTGAAGAAAAATTTAGCATAGAAGTGATTAAGGGCGAACTGCTTACCAATTTAATTATTAATGGCTCAAACCAAAACAAAGCTGTTAGTTTTGGAGACACGCTAAATTATTTATTGAGCATTGAAAATAAAAGCAAAAAAACCTTGGGAGATATAAAAGTTAGAGCTGTTTTAGACTCAGCTTTTTTGGATTGGTCTAGCCTAAAAGATGACAATCGCGGCATCAATGAAGATACTCAAATTTTATGGACAAAAGATCAAATCCCAAAGCTGGCGTTTTTACTGCCTGAAGAAGAAATTGAAATTAATTTCCAAATAAAACTTCGGGCCAAACCTGCCAGACAATACAGCCAGCAGGATTATCAGGTTAAGAGCTTTTTTGAAACACAAGTTAATCAAATAGATAATGCCGAAGCCAAAATTACCAACCAAAGCCCGACTTTGATTAATGAATTTAATTCTGATTTAAATTTATCAGCCATGGCGCGCTACTTTGATGACCAAAGTAATACTATTGGCTCAGGGCCTTTGCCGCCAATTGTGGGCCAAAAAACTTCTTACAGGATTTTCTGGACTATAACCAATTCTTTACATGATCTGACCACGATTGAAGTTAAAAGTAAATTGCCCGATTATGTAACTTTTGAAGATAAACAAAATATTTCCACCGGCGACTTATTTAAAAATGCACAAAATGAAATTATCTGGCAAATTTCCGGCATGCCTGCGACAATAGACAAAGCCACAGCTGAATTTGATATTTCTATTACTCCCCAAGCTGGAGATGTCGGTAAGATTCTAACTTTATTGCCGGAAATTACTTTAACCGCTACCGATGCCCAAACTAAAGGCCAACTTTTAAATACTCTTTCTGGGATTACCACTAATTTAGATTCTGATCCATTGGGCAAGGGCAAGGGTTTAATTTTAGCAGAATAAAAAAATCGGCTTTGTCATGGTGAGCTTAGTCGAACCATCAAAGCCGATTTTTTATTTAAAAACTTTTATAATTTTATACGCCAGATACCAAAATTTATTTATTGGCAAATCCCAGGCGCCAGCATAATCAACCTCAAATCCGCCAAAACCTCTTTTAAATCTGGCCACGCCAGGATAGCGATCTTCAATCCCCCAAAAATCATAATATTTATAGCCAAGTTCTTTGGCTTTTTTTATTGCCTCCCATTGCAGCAAATGCGGCGCCATTAAATTTTTGCCATCTTCTGAAGAGCCGCCGTGCAAATATATCATCGTATCGCCATAAGGCAAAACCAGATTGGCGCATAAAATTTTGTCCTGGAATTCAGCCAAACAAATTGCCTCCCCGGAATAATTGGCTAATAGTTTTTGATAATATTCTTTGTTATAACCGCTTAAACCTTTGCGGTTATAAGTGCTGGAAATTAAATTATAAAAATCATCAAGTCCAGCTTCGCTTATTTTAACCTTAACACCCTTTTTCTCTGCCAAACGTATATTGTAGCGAGTTTTTTGATGCATATCTGCCAATAATTCTGCTTCGTTTTTGCTTAAATCCAAAAGCAGGGTCTTTTTTGGCTGGACACTCTGAACCTTTTTAAACCCAAACAAATCAAGATCCTGCTGGGGCGATAATTCCAGTCTTAAAAAAATACTTTTCTCTGCTTTCGCCAAATTTTTCAAAGAATCAATGAGATCTTTATTCAACAAATAATTTATTCTCGGCGCATATAAATAATTTTGGCCCAGTGGCAGAGGCATCTTGATTACAAAAACAAAATGACCATTCAAATCCAAACGCCAAATTTTACGGCCTAAACTTTTTTGAAATTCTCCCCAATCCCAGGATTGCAAAAACTGGCTCATTTTTTGTGAGCCAATTTGTTTATCCCATTGCTCTTTATTTGTCACTAAATTTAAATTCATATATAAAAACACTATAAATGTATATTAATCCGCCGAAGCCTTGAGCGAAGGTGGATAATCTCCTTATATTCCATGCAACCTCATATAACTTCATAAAACTTCATAAAACCTAATATAACCTATTTGGCTAACAATTTTAAACAGGCCTTAATTTTCTCATCAGCGCCGGAAACATCCTTGTCCAGTTTTCTTAAGGCCTCCCGTGCATCTGACAGCTGATAACCTAAACCAACCATTGCATCTAAAACATCAGAATCTTCAGAATTAATTGCTGCCCTGGAGCACAAATCAACTTTGCCTTTATATTTACTTTTTAATTCCAAAACAATTCTTTCTGCTGTTTTTTTGCCAATGCCGGAAACCTTGGTCAAAACAGAAGCGTCATCACGCACAATGGCTGATTCAATTTCTTCCGGGCTGGCTAAAGACAAAACTCCCAAAGCAGTTTTAGGCCCGATTCCAGTGACGCTATTTAACTGCTCAAATAAATCCAATTCTTCCCTGGATTTAAATCCAAAAAGATCTAAAGCATCTTCCCTGATATATTGGTAAGTAAACAGTTCAATTTCTTGGCCAACTTTAAGCTTGTCCAAAAGTTTGCCAATGCTAAAAACTTTATAGCCGAGGTCATTAACATTAACTTCCAGAAAATTTGAACCAAGGTATTGAATTTTTCCTTTTAAATATGTAATCATATAATGAATTACGAATTATGAGAGCTGAATTATGAAATATTATGTAAAAATTGATTAATAATTGGAAGCTGAACGTCTAAAACATTATCTAAGGGCAATTTATCAATCTCGAAAAATTCTGCGGTTTCTAGCTCTTTACTATCTACTTTTATTTCACCGTTTAAACCCTTACATTTTACGATTATTGTAAAAATTGATTTTTTCGAATCTTTAATAGTATCTAAAATTTCGCTTATTCCAATATTTAAACCCAATTCTTCTTTTATTTCTCTTTTTATTCCCGCCTTCAAATCTTCACCTTGTTTCAAGAATCCACTGGGTAAGCTGTAATGATATTGGTATGATTGTTTAATTAACAATAACTTCCCATCATTAACTATTAGGGCACAAAATCCTACTAAAAATTTTTTGGCAAAAATGTATGATATCCACCAGCGAATTCTTACCGGTAAAATCCTATAAATTTTATATAGTAATTTCATTAATTCAAAATAATTTTTAAGTATACCTCTCTTAAGAGTTTAGCGTCATCAAGGGCATGATGTCTTAAATATTTTTTAGTATCAATATCATATTCTTCAAAAAAATTTTTATCATCTATGGCAATTATTTCCGGATCAATTCCTAACCCGAATAAAATTGAGCTAAAATCTACGGGTACCCAGTGGAATGGATGGTTATCTATTCCCAACAATTTATACAAATAAATTATATCAAATTGATTAATATAGCTGACAAGATAAGGTCTATTATCACCAACGAATTTTTTTATTATCGGCAATGCATCTTCTCTTTTAACTTTTTCGTTTTTAAGAAGCGGCAGAACATTTTCTTTAGGCCATTTATCTACATCTCCTTTATATTCAAATTCCAAATAAAGTTCTTCACCATTTAATTTTACTAATCCCATAGATAATATTTCGCCATTATAAGGATTTAATGATGAAAATTCTGTATCAAAAAAAATTATATTTTCAGAGAATGGTTTAATTATTTTATCCATATTTTTAATCGGGCGAAAACGCCCTTTTTACCCTTCTTACCCCTTTTTCCCTTCTTTCCCTTTTCGTAAAATCGTCATCACCGGCATCTCTTTATTTAAATTTAGCAAAATCGCCTTATCTTGTCCACCGTGAACTTCAGCCACATATTTTTTCTCATCCAAATCATAAATCGTGGGAATAGGCATTTTAAAATTCTCTTTTTGCGGCAGGATAAATTCAATTTGGTCGCCAGCTTTAATCACATTATGGACCTTAACCTTATATTGCCAAACTCCCTTGCCTAAATTTTTACGATCTAAAACTTCGCCGCAAAATTCCAAGTCCGGCCGTACATACGGCGCGTCATACTTTTGCATCTTGAACTTTTCTGTCCCAAAACCAGCCCGAGGCTGGTCAGCCTTTGGCTGATAAAACCCAGTCGTAAACTCCCTGTTAGAAATTTTATGCAATTCTTTATATAATTCATTAATTTTTTTCTTTCGTACATCTGTATTTATCTGTAATCTGTAGTAATCTATAGCTTGCCTATAAATCTTCACCACATTCGCCAAATACGAAATACTCTTTGTCCTGCCTTCAATTTTAAAATGTTTAACTCCGGCTTTTTGCAGCTGATCCAAATATTTTATCATACATAAATCCTTGGAGCTTAAAATATAAGTGCCGTGTTTGTCTTCTTCAACTGGCATAAATTGGCCAGGCCGAGTCATTTCCTCCATGTAAAGTTTATATGCCCAGCGGCAAGGATGAGAACAATCACCCAAATTTGCACTTCTTCTATTATAATAAGCTGACAAAAGACAGCGGCCAGAATAAGAAATGCACATTGCGCCATGGACAAAACATTCTAATTCCAATTTCGGAACTTTTTTATGGATTTCAGCGATTTCTTTAAGGCTTAATTCGCGAGCTAAAATTATACGTTTAACTCCCTGCTTGTACCAAAATTTAGCTGCTTGCCAGTTGGTGCAATTAGCCTGCGTAGACAAGTGCAGATCAATTTTTTTTAAATGTTCTTTGGCTAAGGCCAAAACGCCTGGATCAGAAATTATGACGCCATCAGGCCTTAATCTATTTAATAATTTTAAAGTCTTGGCTACATTCGCCAGATGATAATTATGCGCATAAATATTCACAGTTATATAAACTTTTTTCTGGCGCTGATGTGCGTATCTAATCGCTTCTTTAATCTTAGCTGGCGTAAAATCATTAATCCTTGAACGCAAACTAAAATCAGGCAGTCCCAGATAAACTGAATCTGCCCCAAATTCAATGGCATATTTCATTTTAATATAATTGCCCGCAGGCGCAAGCAGTTCCATATTTGACAAATTTTATAATTGATAATAAAATGTATTTATCATTATCATGTCCTTTGAATAAAAGGAGGTAGCAATGGCAATTAATAGGTTCCCAGCAAAGAAATTAATAATTACGGAAAATTCACACACTGAATTGATCCTGGTTGGAATCTACGATCATGACGAACGCATACTCCTAAAAAAGACTCCCAGAGGTTTTCTGCATCTGCCGGCAAGGAAGGTGGAAAAATTAATGGATCCTGATAAAGGCTCTGATCAACTTGATGATGAATACGAAAAATTAATTGAGGCCTTTATGAAAAATACGAGCATGGAAGTTGATATCTATTCGCCTATCAGCTATTACGAAATAGATGGAAAATTATTCAAATCATTTGCCATCATTGTTGAAAGACCGCAGATTATTGATTTGGAAAAATACAAATTAGTCTTTTTCCCGGCTGATCCTGAAAAAATTTTAAAGGACAGGAGAGTTTTTCATCCGGATCGTCAAATAATTTTGGATTACCTGGCTGTCCGTAAAAAATTCTGGGAGAAAAACCCGACCTTTAACTGCCTGAAAATTCAAGCCGTATCTTCTTAGATGCGGCTTTTTATATTTCTAAAGCTGCCAAATTATTTTTTCTTATTTCTGGAATACCTGATCAATCCAGAAGTAGCGATTATCTCAATGCCTTTTTTCTCAAGCTGGTCTATAAATAAATTAACACCAATTGAATCAGATGACATGTGGCCTGCAATTACTGCATTAATATGAGCCTTCTCTGCTTCTTTTTTATGAAGTTCGGACATATGCATGCCAATGACTGTGCCGATTCCTGCCTGAGCTAATTTTTCATAAATTTTAGCAGTACCTTCTGTGCCGCCTGTAATTTCTGTCAGGGCAACTTTGCCAGCGCGATTTTCTTCAGAACCGGAAAAAAGTCGCGGCCCTGCGCCCATTTTTTCCGCCTGCTGATATTCTGGAATTGATTTTAAAACCTTCATTACTTCCTCAACATAAACTAATTCTTTTTTCTTTTTATCAAATTCTTTTTTCAAAAAATTAGCCACCATATTATCGCAAGCAGTATGGCTGCACATAAAATTAATATCCAAAAGACGAGCCATATCAACTGCGCGCTGATGATTAATTGGCGCAATACCGCGAGAGACTTCGCTGATTCTAGGTTTTAATAAGCTTTCAGCCACATTAATCGGTACTCCGTACATTTCCATAACTTCTGCCTGCAAATGCATGACCTCATGGATATTTGCATAAGCTTTGCCTTCTGGATGATGGGCAATTACCAAGTTAACTCCCAATTTATCAGCCAAAAGCAATTCCTCACCCTCCATATCAATCCCGACTAAAATTTTCTTAATTTCTTTCTTCTTTTTTGATTCATATAAAATCCTGGTGTCAGAAAAAGGATTAGTTAATTTCTCCACATCAAAAGTGGCCTTTTTTTCTTTAGGCAGTTTTTCATATTTTTCTTTTACTCTTTTCAAATGATTTAAAACAACCTGCTTGCCCCGCAAATCATTTTCAATCCCCAAACTAACTGCTAAATTGTAAATTTGTTGTAATGTCATATTTTTTTGAATTATGAAGTCCGAAGTCCGAATGCTGAAAAATAATATTTCAGAATTCGGCATTAGTAATTCGGCATTATTTTATAATCTCAATTTTAATTTTCTCTCCATTAATCTCCAATTCTTCTTTCCCCTTACCCTCAACTAATTCCTTAGTTAAAGTATTAGCTTTAATTTCATCACCAAATTTGGCTAGGGTTTCTTTAAGCGCTTCGGATTTTGTTTCATAAACAACCTCAACTAAATCACCGATAGATAAGCCCATTTCTTTTCTCTGGGCATTGATCTGGCGAATTAATTCTCTGGCATTGCCTTCTAATTGCAAATTTTTATCAAGTTCAATGTCTAGACAAACCTTATAATTCTGATCAGCGCCGATTTTTAAATTTTTACCTTCCGGTAAATTATCCACTAATTCAATTCCTTTAACATTAACTTCATCTTTAATTAAAAAATATAATTCTTCAGGCAATGACTTTTTAGTAATATAAAGTTTATTCAAAGGTTGTCTAACTTTTATAACCGCAGCGGCGCGCACCGCTAAAGCCTGTTCAATTATTTTCCTGACTGTTTCCATATTTTCTATCAGCTTGCTATCAATTAAATCAGCCGCCGCTTTTGGCCAGTCTTCCAAATGAACGCTTTCTTTACCGCCCTCAAGTTCTTGATAGATTTCTTCTGCCAAAAAAGGCATAAATGGCGCGCAAATTTTACTTAAATTCAATAAGACATAATGGGTCGTAGCCAGCGCTTGTTTTTTATCTTTCTCGTCATTGCCCTTAAACCTGTCACGGCTGCGGCGCAAATACCAGGTGGAAAAAACATTTATAAAGTCCTGAATTTTCCTGCCTGCTTCAATAATATTATATTCATCTAAATACTGGCTGACCTGATTAATCAGCCTGTTAAATTCAGCCAAAACCCATTTGTCCAAGATATTTGGCGAATCCTGGCTAGACTTGACCTTCTTATCTTGATAAAGCTTGAAAAATTTGACTGAATTTTGCCAGATCAAAATTACTTTTTTCACCACCTCGTCAACATTTTTTTCATCAAAATTTTTCGCATCGCCCGGTTGATTAAGAGTGTACAAATGCCAGCGTAAGGCATCTGAACTGTATTTATTTATAATGTACCAAGGATCTACCACATTGCCTTTTGACTTGCTCATTTTTTTGCCAAACTTATCATTCAAATGCCCTAAACAAATAACATTTTTATATGGCGTGCCTTTTTCCAATAAAGTTGAAACAGCAAGCAAGGTATAAAACCAGCCTCTGGTTTGATCAATTGCTTCACTTATATAATCCGCGGGAAATTGTTCTTTTTTGTCAATTAAATTTTTATTTTCAAAAGGATAATGCCACTGGGCAAATGGCATAGAGCCTGAATCAAACCAGACATCAATCACTTCTGGCACTCTTTTCATCTGGCCGCCGCACTGGCAATTTAATTCCAAGTCATCAATAAAAGGACGATGCGGATCAAAATTTTTATTTAATTTCTGGCCAGATAGTTTTTCTAATTCTTCGTAACTGCCCACACATGCTGTTTGTTCGCATTTAACGCATTGCCAGATCGGTAAAGGCGTGCCCCAATATCTTTCGCGGGAAAATGCCCAGTCTTTATTGCCTTCCAGCCATTCGCCAAACCTGCCTTCTTTGATATATTCGGGCACCCAATTTATTTTTTCTGCATTATCTAAGAGTTCTTTTTTTAGCTTGGTCATTTCAATAAACCATGAGGGTTTGGCATAATAAAGCAAAGGAGTATCGCAACGCCAGCAAAACGGATAATCATGCTTATACATTTCTTCAGTCAGTAAAAAATTATTGGCTTTTAAATAATCAATAATTATTTTCTCTGTTTCATTATCTTTAACATATTTATCCAGCAGATTATATTCAGCCAAAATTTTGTTAAATCTGCCGAGCTCATTAACAGAATGAAATTTCGGCAAACTTACCTTCTCGCCCAACTCATAATCAGCTTCGCCATACATTACGGCAGTATGAACTACGCCAGTACCATCGCTAACAGTCACAAAATCAGCCGCATAAACCTTGAATGCATTTCTTAGATTTTCTGTTTCTGCGGGAATAACATCGGGAAAAAGCGGCTCATATTCCAAACCTACTAAATCACTGCCTTTAAAATACTCCTCTGCGCGATATTCTTGGTTTAATTTGTCAATTACATTCAATCTGGACTTGGCAATAACCAAATTCTCTTTGCCAAATTTTACCATTACATAATCTATATTTTCTCCCACGGCCAGAGCCACATTGCCTGGCAAAGTCCAGGGCGTAGTTGTCCAGGAAAGAATATATGTATCATCATCAATTTTAAGATGGTCAAATTTTTGTCCTTTTTTTAATTTAAATTTTAAATAAACTGAATTTTCTTCAACCTCTTTATAGCCCTGGGCAACTTCATGGGAAGAAAGCGAGGTGCCGCAACGGGTGCAATAAGGCACGACTTTAAAACCTTTATAAAGCAAGCCCTTATTCCAAATTTGCTTTATAATCCACCATAAAGATTCAATGTATTCTGGCTTATAAGTAATATAGGCATTATCATAATCCAGCCAAAACGCAATGCGCTTGGAAAGAAGCTGCCAATCTTCAAGATTTTTAAAAACACTTTCTTTGCACAGCTGATTAAAGTATTCAATGCTTTCCCTGACAGTTGGTTTTAATTTTTCAATTTCTTTCTTGCCGGAAATCTTTAATTCTTTTTCAATCTGCAATTCAACTGGCAAACCATGCGTATCCCAGCCTGCTTTTCTTTGCACCTTATAGCCCTGCATTGTTTTATAGCGCGGAATCAAATCTTTAAAAGCGCGGGCGATCACATGATGGATGCCTGGTTTGCCATTGGCAGTCGGCGGCCCTTCAAAAAACACGAAATCACCCTTGGGACTTTTTTTCTCCAGAGTTTTTTTAAAAATTTCCTTATCTTCCCAAAATTTAACTAATTCTTCTTCTTTTTGGGCAAATTGACTTTTTTTAACTTCCATATATAAGAAATTAGATATTAGAAATTAGAAATTGGGGATTGGTTTTTTAAATTATAATTTTCCTATCCACAATTTCCAATATCCAATTTCAAGTTTCAATATCAATATTTTAGCTAAAATCGAGGAAAATGTCAAAAAGAAAGGTATTAAAATCTATCATTATTTGCTATACTAAAATCAGTAAAAATTACTTAATAATTAATGCTTAAAATTATGGATCAAGCCAATGTTTCTAAAATCCCGAATTTAATGAAAAAAATAATTGCGGGAATATTAATTGCCCTTGGCGTTATAGTTATTATCTTTATAGTTGTAACTGTAATTAACAATTTTCGCACCACTAGCCTTTCTCAGTCAGTATATTATAAACAAGGGTTGGAATCTGGTTCTGCCATAGGAATGATGGGCTTAGCGCCAAGCGCTCCTTCTTTACAAGATAATTCAATAGCCGAACGAGCCATTGCACCCATGCCTAGTACTGCGCCAACTGCCAGCGATACTGGCACTATCCAGCAAAAAGTAATTAAAACAGCCAGTTTAAGCATCACAGTTAATGATGTAGATAAAACAGTCGGCCAGATTACCAATGAAGCAGTTTTAGTCAGTGGTTTTGTCCAAAATTCCAGCGTGACTGAAAATGAAAAAGGCCTTAAATATGCCAATATAATTTTGCGTGTGCCCGCTGCCAGTTTTGAGAATCTGATTTCAAAAATTAAATCTTTTGCCAGTTTAGTTGAACGCGAAGATATCAATGGCCAAGAAGTAACCCAGGAGTATGTTGATTTGCAGGCAAGCTTAACCCATAATCAGGCAGTTGAAGCCCAGTATTTAGAATTATTAAAACGGGCGCAAAAAGTTGAGGAAATAATTGCAGTCAGAGACAAGCTTGATCAAGTGCAAGGCCAAATAGAACAAATCAAAGGCAGGATTAGATATTTGGACAATCAAACTGAAATGGCAACAATTGCAGTCAATCTCACCAGTACAGCTAATGTTACTTTACCAGCGGAAAAATGGCAGCCTTGGGAAGTTGTTAAAGGAGCAGTTAAAAATGTAATTGTTGGTTTGCAAAATTTTGTAAATTTTATTATTATCTTAATTTTCTTTCTGCTGAGTTTAATTCCTTATTTGATTTTAATTTATTTAATTTACCTTCTAGTCAAATGGCTTATAAAAAAATTTAGAAAGCCAAAACAAAATATTTAAACAAAACAAAAAGACGTTCTGTGAATCGGAACGTCTTTTTGTTTTGAGTGGCTTGCCACTCGAAGCTCCGCAACGCGGAGCGAAGAGTGGACCGGACAGGACTCGAACCCGCTACCTCCTCGGTGCAAACGAGGCGCTCTACCAGGTGAGCTACCGGCCCAAAATACTTTTCTAACAAAAAATATCCTCAAAAGGATTTATTACATTGTAGCAAAAAAAAAATTCCTTGTCAAACACAAAAATACAAAATATTTTCAAAACTTTTTACTTTCTACTTTTTAACTTTTTACTTGAATTAAAAGTTATCCACAGTTTTATTTTAAAAATCCTTATAATCCTTGACAGAAAATGCTATAATAAGTGTAATAAGATTTTAGAAATAAAATTTTAATTTTTAAGAATTAACTCTACAACAATGGCAAAGAAAAAAGCAAAGAAAAAGGTTGTCAAGAAAGCAAAAAAAGCAAAAAAGAGAAAAAGATAAGCAACGATAAGACCCCTTTATAAAAATAGAGGGGTCTTATTTTTCTACATCCGCCATAACTCCGAAGAAGCGAAGGCGGATTACTTGTCTTATATGAAGTCGAATTAAACTAATTTTGTTATTCAATTCTTTTCTTTCCTTGTCATTAGTTGGCGGTAGCGTCCCCTTTTGCGACTGCTATTTTACAACTTTAAGCAATCGATTCCTGTAATGTCTGCGCCGGCAATTTCTATCGGCGCCTTGCCGTTTCTGTGTCTTCTTTTTTTACGGCAATCAGTGAA
>JBAZJU010000014.1 GCA_041651155.1 Patescibacteria group bacterium
TTTCATCAACATTGCGTCTTACGGAGTTATTACCAAAGCCATTCATTAAATTCATAAATGCTTCTGATATTATTAAAGATTTTTTTGACCCCGGACCAAGTTTTATATCATATTTAGTATCTTGCGGCATGATTACTCCCTTTGACATAATTATGAGCTAATCTTTCTAATTTTATTTTAGAAAGATCTTCCTGTCTCGTTGACCAAACTTATATTACGGTACTTGCTCCGTGACACAGAGGTTTTAGTCTCCACAGGCTGACACCTACGCTCCGTAGGCTTAGGATCAAATTTTAAAGAGCCGTTTCCAAACATAAGAATTGTCTTTGCGGCTTTCACATCTCGTGGTTCTATTAGTCCACATGAAGGACATCTAAAAATTCGTTCCGATAATTGAACATCATAGGAATTTTTACACTTATAACATGTCTTTGTTGTTGGTAGAAAACGATTTATAACAATCGCACCTTTTTGGATTAATTTTTCTTTAATTCTTCCAAGGATTGAATGGTGAATCCTTTTTGACCAATGTTTTCCTTTTGTTTTCCATCCGTTGAAGTTGTCATCCTGAATATAGATCTTTTCGTATTCTGAAAATAACTTATAAACAATTTTATTTGCAACATCTTCTTTTTTATTGTTTAATTTCTCATATTCCTTTTGAATTAAAAATTTTATTTTATATCTATTCTTGGAACCCTTTTTGCTCCGACTTAACTTCTGCTGGAGCCTTTTCAGGTGTTCCGGTTCTTGAACAGACACTTGATTAAAAACTTCCCCATCCGAAGTCGTGATCATTTCTTTAATGCCAAAATCTAATCCAACTTCTTTTAATTTCTCCTTTCCTTGCCCCTCTTCTACAATTGGTTTTGAATAGGTTACAATATGGATATAATAGCCAGATGGTTTTTTCGTTAGACACGCTCTTCCAAATTCACATTTTTTGGGCAATTGATTTAAACCATTAATACATATTGTCCCAATCCCGCTTATAAAGAATTTTCTATTGCGAAGCTCATGTGTGCCAGATTTCTCACCTTGTATATATTGATTAAGAATCAAAGTTTTGAATTCTTTTTTAAATTGAAGCCGTCCAATTTTGTGGCCGTGTTTTTTTGATTGCGATAACGTGTAAATTGATTCTTTTAGAGATTGTCGAATTGATTGTTTACATTTGGCTGGTAGAAATTTAAGTGTTCTTTTTTCGAAATTACCGATGATTCTGTTTTTTACGATTACTTCCTTAATTTTTGCATCAGCGTTGAAAATATCATCTTCTCTAAGCCAATGGTTGTATAACCATTTAGCCTCAACAAACATCATTTTAAGGGATTCTTTTTGTTTATTATTGAGTCGAGAACAATCAATTTTAAGACAGTAAGTTTTACAAACCATGTGAGATCTACGTTCACGGGTTTCATTGCGTGTTTTTGAAATTTTGTCTTTAAGAGTTTGATCCACTATCTTTAATTTAATTATCATTTCTATTATTAAAATTTAATAACATAAGACTATCGGTGAATAATTAAATTGTGATAACAACTACACAAAAACAATTTAAAAAATCTACATTAGAAGACATAGATATTGCAATTCATTCCTGGTGTGGTGACAGAGATTTTGGTCGATAGCTAAATTTTTTAAAGATATAATTATAATGATAAGGATAAACAAAAATGATGATCCCAACCATTCATTTAACCGGAACTTCAAAAGAAGAATTATTAGAGCAAAATATTGAGGCTATGAGGACTGTTAGAATCGCAATTTATCAGGAGCAGGGCCAGAAGAGATCATTACCCACAAGGCGATAGTGCCTTTATGGAAGCACAAAGAGAACATGTATCAAGATTACAACGATTACAATCTGTTTACAAAGAATTGGAAGATCTTATTTTAGCTATTGATGAAATAGAATCAAGATAATTATTAATTATTTTTTATCTACGGCGTCTAAAACTCGCAGTGCTTTATTTGGATCAAACACTCTAAGCTCATCAGCAGAGAAACCAGCATTTTTAATTTCCGCCGCTTTTTCGGCTTGATGTTCTACAGTATCTTGGGCCAATGCTCTTAGTTGTGGATTTATAAATCCGTTAACTTTGCCTGGATCAATAATATCACCATCGTCAGAAACTATTTTACTGTGAAGCTTTTTGCGTTGTTCCGGAGACAATTTGCTTTGATAATTTATTTTAGATGACGCTTCACTTAATTTTGTCTGTGGTATTTCGTTTAAATTACCTTGAACATCATTGTTACTATCATCATTAGCATCGCCACCAATTTTAAATGATGGAGTCGGAATATTTATGACGATACGCTCTTTTATAATTTGGTTTACCGATTTCTGAATAAAATCCTCAGTCAACATCTCTAAAAAACACTTTTTAATAAATTCTTTAAGTTCTGGTTTTGTCATCTTCACGATACCTCAGAAAATAATCATATCACAAAAAAGAAAACTAGTTATTCTTTGTCATCTCGTTCGTCCCATTCATGCTCTATAAATTGGTCTTCTGGACCCTCCGGATCATAAGTGGAAGTTAAAACTCTATATCCCGATTTTAAATAAACTTTTGTAGCAACACTTCCTTCTACAGCACCCCAACCATAATTCGCTTTTTCGGCAGCCGTTTTTCCATAAGCTTTCTTTATTTCTTCATATTGTTCGTTATAAAGACGCTCGTCCAATTTATTGATGTTATCTTCATCATCTTCCGCTTTAACAAAAACTATGGCCATCATTCCATCGGCATATTCTCTAAATCCCACACGCGAAGAGTCTTTAGCCACTTTCTTCAATGCTCGCAACAATAGACCCCTCGAAGCATTGGTTTTATATACTGCCTCATACTCATCCTCGAAAGAAAATCGTATCTTTTTACCAATTAATTTCTCAATATCTTTTATAATCGGTTCGGCAACTTCTTTAGCAAACTGTGATAATTTCATGCCCTCGCTAAACAATTTTTTCAATTCTGTCAATTTAATTCGATAAATTTTTGTCATTCTATGGCACCTTTATTGATTTTTTAACCGGTTTTTCGGCAGCAGGTGTAGCTGCAGCAGGTTTTTCTTCCGGAACCTTTTTCTCTTGATCTCTAGTGTTTAATTCTTTTTCTTTAGCTTCCACATCGGCCATTATATTTGACAATTGCGATGCTTGTGCTGGCATTTTAAGGGACTTTGTTCTTTCCTTAAAATCTGAAACAAAATCGTCTAAAACAATTTTGGCAACAAATGGCCCCGCTTTAGCAAGAGCCTTTTCAATCAGTGGTGTCATCTGATCGAGTAATTCTATGAGATCCTGTGCTGCGCCCTGTGGATTTCCTTCCTCATAGGAACCATATCTATCAAGAGTTTCTGATAAAATTAGCCTTTTAATACTTATCATTATTGTCCTCATTAAATTTCTTTATCATTTCCTGCCAACAATCTCCTTTTACAAAATCGTGCTCCCATATTATCAATGTGTCATATCCTTCTTTCTTATAATTATCAACACGCACTAAATCTTTATTATTTTTATCTATAAATTTTGGATATTGATTGTGATCAAAACAAATCGGACATCCGTGCCACCAACATCCAAAAAACTCTACAATTTTGTGCTGTGCCCTATTGATAAAATCAGGATTATATCCGCCGACCCAATTTCCTTTGCCTCCTGCTCCAATATATTCAAATCCACACTTAACAAGAAAATCACCAATAATCAATTCTGGTTTGGTCGGTCGTATCATACTCGCTTCCATACCTCTCATACCCAACCACCTCGGATATTGACTACCTTTAGATAACATGTTATAACGCGATGCTTCTGATCTAGATCTCGGTTTAATACCAAGAATTTCAAATGATTTATAGACTATTCCTTGTCTAACACCCAGTTGTTTACACAATTTTTGTATTGAAGTATTCCCAGTTAGATATGTCCGCAAAACACTCGCATATTCTTCAGCCAATTTGTTCGCTTTTTCTATGGCTCGTTCTTGCCCTATAACACTACTAGGTCTCAATTTTATACCAAAATAATTCAGAACAATGTGAATTGTGTCGTCACAAATACCCAGTTTTTTCTTAAGGCCGCGAAATCCTCCTTCGTGATAACACTGTTCAATTATTGACACAAGGACCGATTCTTCACATTCCACGGATAAACCCAATCTCTGTTTCAACAAAACAATGTCAATTTTGCCATTAACTGTTATGGGTTTTGATTTGCTGCTGTGTCGCTTATTATTCCGTTCAATAGTTATTTCCGCCCGCGTTTTTGGTTGTATGTCATATTTAACAAAAATTTTATATAGGTTATGTAAACTAACGCTAAACTTATCACAAATTTCCATCATTGATAAACCTTCAACAAAATATAATTGCCACAAAGTTTCTTTACTACACGGATCCACAATAACTCGTGTAGCCAATTTTGAGCACAATTTTTTAAAACACAAATCAGAGCAAGTTTTTCTTATTGTTCCGCCGGATATTTTTGTTTCTTTCCCACATATAATACACTTTCCTTCCGTTGTGCTTTTATTTTCTTGTGGCTGATTTTGTTGTTCAATTGTCAGTGGTGTTATTTCTAAATCCATATTGTAATTATCATTTCAATGTCTCCATGGATACACAAAGAAAGACTAAATAACATGGATAAAGATATTATGGTACGTGTAGATAGGAAAACCCACAAAACCCTATCGGCTTATGGATCTATAAAAAATAAAAAAGTTAAAAAGATTATTGGTGAAATTTTAGCTGATTTTATCGAGAATGGAATTTCAAAAGAAGATAAACAAGCAATTGATAAATTTATTAAACGTCACGACTTCAGTTGAATTAAAGACCTGAAACATCTTCCGACAATATCAATAATTTTAATGATCTTTTATTTTCTTTTATGAGATCTTCAAGTTCCTCAATAACTGTTTCCAATTGTGATTCTTGCCCCTCAATGTGTCCAATCTCTTGTTCAGAATCAAACCCAAGTTTTTGACTATTCAAATGTTCCAATCTGCGCGTTAACAAATTAATATATTGTCTCAATTTTGCCTTATCATTATTCAACATTTTATTTTTGTCCTCCTGAAATACTGAATCATCGTCTTCAGCAACAAATTTTCCAGATAAATCATACGCTACATCATAATCTTCGCCGACATCAAAAGTGTTTGACGATGCAACGTCTTGAAATTTTTGCCAATCAAGTTCTGATAGTGTATAATAATCTCCTTCATAACCGGGCGAAAAATGCTTATGGAGCAATTCATCAAGTTTTTCATCATTTATCCAAAATAAAATTTTATCCATGTCTCTCTTTTTAATTATTCTGTAGTATTTTCTTTCCAATATTCCATTATGAATTCTGTAAGAGTTTTATGAGCACTATCTAAATCATTAATTACCTTACGTAGATTTTTAAGTTGCGAATTATATTTTATATTTTTTGTTTCTTTATACGCTTTTGAAAGTCTATTAACAACATCTTTTAGATCAGATATCATGTAAGGAATTTTTTCCTCACAATCACTAATGTAATCTATACCAACATAACCCATCCAACTATCAACATCATCACCCAGGGCACGTTGTTCATTTAATATTTCTGATAATTTCTTCATTATTTAGCCACCTTTATTGCGAAAATATTCTACTTGACCTAAACGTTTGTGTGCGGCTGCTTTTGATCCATAACATCCCAAATTTTTCCTATGACCTTTTTTGTCTTTTTTCTTTGATTTTACACACCACTCATTCCCCTGTTTTACAATTACTTCATTAAGATTACCATGGATTTTGTGTGTAAACAAAAATGATTCTTGATTAACTCTATTTTCCTCGTCGTATTCTTCACTATTAAATAAAACCGCGCCACAATTAGAACAATATACAACAACACCATCGTCAGAAATTAATTCAGAATCAATAGGACCTAGCTGATCGTCAGCATAACAAATTATATTGGACGAAATTCCTTCAAGGGAATTGGAAATTGACTCCCTAAACATTATAATCACCTGTTAAATATGACAATAATCTTCACAGCCACAAATCAATTTATTGAGAATTCGATTCACTCGATATTCCTTGTTAAATAATGGTTCACTTTTGCCTTCGTTAATCAACATTATTTTATCCAGAGCTATCGACTCTTTAAAAAGAAATGCACCTTTTGTTGAAGGATCACTCACTATGTCCCAACAAATCATTTGAAGATCTGATTGAACATAACTCGCACCGTTCTGTTCTTTAATTGAGCCGACCGCTCTTGATGACACACCAAGTTTTACACCACTTTCAATTAAACTCTTTACAATTTTACCATTGGGTGTGTCAAGAATTTCCAATTTACCAACAACATCATTACCTTCCCATCGCAATTCAGTAATTAGGTGACTCACATCTTTTAACTCAACTAAGCTCTGGTCTGTGTGGTCAAGCTGGCCTAATGCTCGTCTTTCATTTACAAGGATCTGATAATTCCTAATTTCTTTCTCCAAAATATCTCTTGGGTAAATGCGACCGTTATGATTTTTGGAGTCAGCACGTTGTATCACTCCCGATAATATTAATTTACCGGACTCACTTACTTCTTTTTTATATTCAAAAAGATTTGTTTCTACCAATAATTGAGCCATATAATCACTCCTCATCATAATATTGTTGTAACCACGCATCTAGTTTGTGGTTTGCTTGACGTAATAATGTTAAAACTTGTTGTTTAATTTCTGGAGGGAGATCTGCTTTAAAAATTTTCATTATTAATTTATCTATTGCATTAATAATATCATCAGGACTTATAATATCCAGATCCGCTAAAGGCGGTCTCTGAATTCCAATTTTTTGTTCATTTAATAATTTCTTTACTTCGCTCAAGGTTGTTTTATAAATTTTTGTCATTTCTTATTTCTCAACCAGTCCTAGTTTCGTGAAAATCAAATCCGAGCAACTTTGAGATTCTATCACACGCTTTCTCAAGATCTTTCTCTGCTATTTCTCTTTCCGATGGTTCATCTTCTGAAAATGAATTTTTATCACCGTATTCGGCAACATACCTATAATTGGAAGCTTCTTCAACCCAATCCAATATTGCTCGTATTTTCCGTGGGCCGAATTTTTGCTTCAATATGTCCTCTAACTGACTTTCAATATGATCATTCCAGCGTTCATAAATAAGATAATAAATCATATCCGACACTTTTTTGGCACTAAATTCTGAGTAATCTTTACCAAAACCCGGTATTTCTTCGTCGTCCGGACTTACCAATTTTTTTAATTCATTTAATTTTATTCGGTAAATTTTCATTTATTTCTCCGGTATCCCCGAATTTTTATTTCTCATACGATGTATTCCGCCCTCTACCATTTTTTTCAATTCACCAATCGAATCTTGCAATCCAGCAATAACTTCCATATATGCAGCAGAAAAATCATTTATTGTAGCACCATCCATTTCATTAAATTGAATTTCTTCTTTATCATCGTCCCAATATTCAGCATTTATATCGTCGGTAAGTCCTTGATAATGTTGTCTCCATTGTTCCGATTCATTAATAATATTTCTTACTTCACCAATTAAATTTGCAAGCTCTGTCGCATCGGAAAACAATTTCACAAGTTTATCTCTACGAAACTTTAATATTCTTTCATTCCCCTTATCCATGATTAATCCCCACTGACACCCTTCGGCGTTCCACCTTCCTCAAATGTCATCTGAACAATGTCCCATTCGTCCATTCCACCAAGAGCATCATGATACAATTCAATTACATAATTCCTGGTCATGTTATTCTCTCTTGCATAATCAGTCAAATTTTCTCGAATTTTCCGTTTGAGGGCTGCAACCAACAATCTTGTTCCTTGATGTATTGCTGAATCTATTTCACGTGGATCTGTTGGATCGAATTCAACAACACCACGTTCTTTGATTAATTTCTTTACTTCACTTAAAGTTGTTCTATAAATCTTTGCCATTTTTATACCTCTACCAAATCCTAATAACCGGATCTTTTAATGTTGGAGCGGCCATATTGACTTCAGCGTCATTAATTGACCCCGGCTCTAAAACATACCAATAGCGATTTCCACCGCGAACCATATCATATTTTTTCACTATTTTTAACAATACATGTGAAATCTTACTAAATATTTCTTGATCTTTTTCTTTAAATGAGAATATCACATGTGTCCACGGTTTTAAACCAAACATTTTCATTCCCGGTAATTGTTTATTACTTTTTTTCAAACCATTTATTTTAAATTCAATTCCAGAATCTAACAATATTTGCTTTACATCACCAACAATTTGAAACAATAAACCCCCATCAGATTCTAACAAATTTCTCAATTCGTTCAATTTTATTCGATAGATCCTCATTTTATGCCTTTTCTAAATTTTGTGATACGAAATCAAATAACAAGGCGTGCATAATTTCTGATTTTCTAGGAATTTCGTGCCCATAAATCTTTCTTAGATCTGGATCTGTTTCAATAAGATCTTCAACCATATCCGCAACTTTACCAGAAAATGACCAAATTATTTCATTTTTCTCTTCATCTGTTGGAGGGGCAACAAAAACATCCGGTGAAGGTGGAGGAGGCATTACAACGTTGGCAGTAGAAATTCCATCAAAATCATTCATTGGATCCATACCACATCCACATTGTTCAGCCAATTTAAGTCGTTTATTAAATCGGCCAGTACCACATTCATTTAGATCTGTAGATTCTTTCACAGCATCTTCAATTTTCACATATTTATCACTTATGCAGACATCCTCTGCTTCACCTTTGTGACTAAATTTTTGATGATAATCCTGCGGACACGGACCTTTCGGTGGTTTCTTTATGGTCTTATATAATTCCTCTTTTACCGGCTCTTTTTCATCACAATCATGAAGCAATTGAAGATCATCATCAATTCCATCTTTATTTTTATCCTTAGAATCATCTTCTTTAATACTTAGAACTTCAGTCAATTTTTTTGCCATGTGAAGATACACTCCTTATTCTTTCTTTATTAATTATTATTGAAATTGTTTTAGAAATTAATGGTGGATTGAAATTGATTGAATTGTTTATTCTTCTTTTGCCATTGAAAACCAAAATATCGATTTTGTATTATTGAATAGTACACTAAGACCAAGATTATCAGCCATTTGTTCTAGTTTCGAATAAAGTTCATCACTCAGATAAATATAGGCATTTCCGTTTAGATATTTTTCATTATTAACATATGCATCATCTTTAAAATCAAAAATTATTTCATAAGATGGCGTAAATTCATCAGACAATTTATTTGACGACTTATATTGTCTAATTTTTACAACACTTGTCATCATTTCCGCATTTAATTTATCAACAACATGTTTTCCCTTTTTAGCAACTTCGGCATATCTACGCTTATAATCCTCTTCACCTGTACTTTGTTCTTTTACCAGCTTTTTCAACTCACCCAATTTTACTCTATAAATTTTGGTCATTTTCTACCTCTTTCTTAATTATTTTGTCACGTTTTAATTTTAATACTTTTTGTGCCATTATCTCGTTTTTGGCAACACGCAAATCAGTATTAGATGTCAACCCTTTATTCCATGATGATTTACCCTTGTTCCATGAGCTTTTACCCAAATGTGATTCTACCAATTTTTTAACAGTTTGATCATTATTTTTCCACGCTAATTTCATTTGTTCACTTCTTTGTTGTTTATATTCATTACTTCTTTTGACAGCCCAAAATTTATCAGATTTTTTCAATGAATTGCTGATTTTCTTACGATATTCATCCGAATGTTGATAACCCAAAGTACCATTATCGGCCTTTTTTCTTATATTATAACCAAATTTTCTATCGTAAGACTGATAGTGATCCAGCCATAATTGTTCCCAATTGGCTAACAAATTCTTTATTGTTTTATTTAATAATTTCTGCTCGCGATTCCAAATGACATCCAAGATTATGAATTCAAAGCAATCATACCCATATTTATCCCAAGCAAATTGCAAATGGGCATTACGATGATTTTTATGTTTTAAATCATTCTTATGCCGAAGCCACCTTGAATGAATATTATGACTACTACCAACATAAACACGATTGTCATATTTGTTTCTTATGCAATATATTCCGGCAATTTTGGGTTTAATTTTGAAACAACTCCGTTATAACACGGACGAAATTCTCTTTGTCAGCAGGGATTCTAACCGAACCACCGAAATCGTCCTCAATGATGATCCACTTGCCATCGGAGGATAATTTAGCAATCCCGCAACATTTACCTACGGTACAAAATGATACTTCCTTTTTCCATTCCATGTTTTTGTTCATTTTTATTCCTCTCCCAATACCAACATTTTATCTTTTATGTTAAACACAAAAGGCGAATGTATATTCATATTCGCCACTGTATAGGTGAGAGTTCCATTGGCAGTTCCCTTCACAGAATCAAATTTTTCAATTTTAATCGAATTGTCTTTTATCTTGAATTGGGAAAACGCCGCTTTAAATGCTTCATTAACCTGTTCTTCAACAACACCAGTATCTTGCTGTTCATTTAGTGACAAAATTTCACAAAGTGTTTTGCCCCTTTTATTTTCATTCACAACATCAATACTCTTCACGACATCATTTGGAGCATTAGTAATAATTCGTATTGATGTCATTGGACCCTGATTTGGAGCTGGATCTAACGGCCCAGTTCTCTCAATTTTCGGCTCCGCTTCAAAACCAAGATCCTTCAATTTCTGCACAAATTTTGCTGCTAACCTTGCCCCACGACCAGTTCCATCAAATGATATATTCATTAACTTTACTCTTTCCTCAATTCGTCAATCAATTCCTGTGATTCTACCAATAAAACAAATTTGTCTCTCAATTCTTTAACCTCATTAAATTTCTTTATAAATACATTAATTTTTTTATTTGTCTCTTCACCAAAATTCTTACAATATTTACCAATCTCTATTTTATTCTTATTTAATTTTTCATCGACAAAAGAAAAATCGTTCCTATCAATAAATTCTAAAACAACATCCCTCTGTGATTGCGGTAAATTTTTCAAATCTTCTGTAATTGAATCAATCATAGTAATAAAGTGAAAATTTGGTTGCTTACCAATATATTTGCTAGCTGCTACATTACTATCACTATTTAATATTAAATTGACAATATTCTCTTCCAAATGAATACCATCAACTGATTCATTTATGTTCTTATTCCTCGAATTATTGATGAATAATTGAATCGACGCACAAAGTTTATAATTCTCAACCCTATGATCATACATATTGTTATAACCCAATTTTTTAACTTCGCTAATTAATGTAGTTTTCTCTAAATCTAACTTGCCATAATCAATTTTGTTGGTAAATTTCTTGATTTCGGACAAAACTCTTAAGATAATATTTCGATCTTTTCTACAATTTAGCACCGCTTCAAATAATTTATACTCTTCCTGCATTATTGATTTAGAATTAAAATATTTGTTTACTAATCGAGTCATTGGTGCTGGATCTTGGTTGTCGATTATCAATTGTGCAATATGTCTTACCATAAATTCATACAAAAGGTGTGTATTCCGCTTTTTATTATGTTTAATCATAGCACACATCCTTCCACATTAATTATTCCTCAATTTTAAATTCTATTTCATCTTCTTCCATATCATCATGATCAAAATCCAACTCTATTTGTGTACGTTCAGTTATTACGGATCTATTTGGGAATTTTTCAAAAATAGATGAAATTTCGTTAAAAATTTTGCGATTACTATTACTCCAACAGAATTTTTTATCCGGTTTTTTCAATTCGGTTTGATATAGATCTCTGGATTCAGTTTTATATCCACCAATTAATCTACTAAATGTACCTTTTGAATATGGATCGTTAGTTGAATCGTCGTCATCATTAGTTACCAATTTTGTTATATCAACCAAACCGGATTTCGCTCTATTATGCATTCTATCCCTATTCTGACGATAAGTTAATTTTTGATTTCTGTCGCGTTTAGCCTGTGCTTTTTCAAAGGCATCATTCGCTGCCGTTACAACTTCTTCGCCGCCACCGACCTCACCGCCTCCGCCTCCTTCTTCTGGAATTTCTGGAACTTCTACGGCACTACCACCGCCTAATTCTTCCTCGCCCCCACCGCCACCAGTAGTCAGCGATTCTCCACCACCCTCCTCACCGCCAAAACCGCCACCAAATCCTCCTCCGCCACCTCCGCCACCCTCACTTCCAGGGGCTCCACCAGACGCCTCATTTTTAATGAAATCAATCTTACCATCATTATATGCATCACGCATTCTTCCATTTTGAATTCTACCAATATCATCTTCACTAACGTTAAAAAATTCCTTGTATATATACTGTCTATCAAACAAATTTTCGTCATGTAAAGCCGACGCTACTTGAACTCGTCTTTCCATCAATTCCAATTTTTGCATTGCAGCCATATTGGATGGATTTGTTAATCCAAGTTCAAAAGAAAATAAATCTTCTTTGGAAAACCCACCAATTGCAATAAGATGAACCAACGCAATTTTTGTTAATTCATTAACAAAAGATCTTTGAATTCGCTCAATCGTCCTACTGAATCTTATATCCAATGATGCTAATGTGGCTTTATTTGCCAAATCTTCTTCATAAGTTAAATAGGCACGCGGAATTCCCAAAGCAGCTATCAATTTTTTCCTCAAATACTCAACGTCTTCTATATCATTTACGTGCTGCCCGCCGGGAAGTGATTCGATTTTGTTATTTGTTTCTCCACCACGAACTGGTATGAAATAATCTTCAGAAACATCAAGTGGATCAAATCTTTGATCTAATTGACCACCACGAAGAGTAGTAACAACATTTTGTTTTTTTAATTTTTCTTGTGCCTTTCTTACATAGTCATCGATCATTTCTGGCTTCATACCGGAAACATCTAGATAAAAAACCCTTCTTTCCGGTGCCCTCAAAACGCGGTATACCAACATTGCATCTTCCATTAGAACCAATTTTCTCCACAATGGTCTGGCACCCTCTAAATAAGAAGTCCCATATGGAAGATATTTATCTTGTCCAAGGAGTCTAAAATGCGCAACCTGCCAATTTTCTAACGTTAGATTTCTTGTCCTCCAGGTAAAAATTGTTTCTTTAAAATCTTGTGGAGTACCATCAATTCTAATAAAATCGTCAACAGGAATATCTATTACACGTTGAATTCCATGCTGCGGATGGACATCAAGATACATTGGCTTATCACCATATTTACACAGTGCTCTAACCCAATGCCACCCATAAAAATCTATATTAATAATGTCATAAAATAATGTCGATAATATATCACGAACTTTATCATTCGCAGAGTTTATATATAGAAGTTTCCCATCCTCAGATCTCGAAGTGCACTCGTCAGAAACGATATTTAATGCAGTATGAATTTCGCCAACACCCTCCATCTGATTATATTCAACATATCGCGCATTTCTAGTAGATTCACCTTCGGTTCCGTATTTATCAGCAAGACCATACCACTGATATGCATTCATTCCATTATGTGAGCCGCCAAAATCATATGTAAAACTTGAAATATCTTCTTTGCGATCAAACGACGGCTTTATCTCTGTGGAGATCATAGAACCACGTCTAAACATGGCCCATAACTTTTTAAAAACTGGTTGATTAAATTTTGGACCGGCTTCTTTATTACTTGGCATATATTTATATCCCTTTACGTAATTATATACTTACAAAATAAACATGATTTAAATAATTATTATTGATGAGTGATAAAAACGAACGACCACCAATTGACATAATCAAAAAAGAATGGCAAGCCTGCGCAAATGACCCAATATATTTCTTACTCAAATATGGATATATACGAACAGAAGAAAAAGGAATAATAAAGTTCGATTTATTTGATTACCAAAAAGAAATCGTCAATTATCTCCGAAATGATTCATTGAAACACATTGCTGTAGTAAAAAGCAGGCAACTTGGATTGTCAACAATTGTCGCTGGATTTGTTGCTTGGGTTGTAATATTCAGAAAAGATAGACATATTTTCAACATGGCAACGAAACTAGAAATAGCACAAGTAATTCTCGACATGGTGAGAACATTCATTGAAGAATGCCCAAAATGGTTAAATTTCTGGACAATCAAGAAAAACAATACAAGAACCATTGAATTATCAAACGGATCATGGGTTAGAGCAATGCCAACATCACGTGATGTCGGTCGCGCCCAGGCAGCTTCACTATTCGTAATTGACGAAGCTGGCCTTATTGACAAATTAGACGAACTATGGGCAGCCATAGCACCTTCAGTAGCAACAGGTGGTCGAGTTATTGCCCTCTCCACGCCGAGAGGTGCCGCCAATAAGTTTGCGGACATTATACAAGGTGGATCTAGATTAGATGAAAATGGGGAATTGATACAGGGATCCAATGAATTTCTTGTCTTTGAATATCCATGGTGGCGTAGATACGACCAAGCATGGTTCGACAAAATGAAGATCGGGAAGAGTCCAAAAGAAATAGCTCAGGAATTCGAGTGTAAATTTGTTGAATCGGGCGACACATTCATTGATCCATCAATACTACAAAAAGCACAATTAACATTTAGTGATCCGATAGAAAAAAGATATGAGGACAAAATGTGGATTTGGAAACATCCACAACCAGGAAAACAATTCATTTTGTGTTCAGACGTGAGTAGAGGGGACTCATCAGATCATTCAACATTTCATATTATCGATGTAGAAGATTTAGATGTAGTTGCGGAATATAAACACAAAATAAAACCGGACCAATTCGCTAGGATATTGTGTGATGTTGGTAGATCATATAATAATGCCCTTGTTGTGCCAGAGAGAAATGCCTATGGATCTGCTGTTATACAAGAAATGTTAAAAATGGAATACGACAACATGTATTTTGTTTACAATGGGGTTTTTATATCAAAATGGGATTTACCGGGATTTCCTAAAGCACAGGCTGGACATGCCACAAGTTCCACAACAAGACCAATCATGATGCAAAAATTAGAAGAATACTTACGACTATCCAAAATAAAGATCCATTCAAGAAGATTATATTCTGAATTCACAACATTTTCATGGAAAGGTGACAAACCGTGTGCCCCAAGAAACAAATCAGATGATTTGATATTAGCCTTGGCCATAGGAATTTATGTATACGAACAAATTTATGGCAATGGATTTAAATTAGCCAATAATACCGCAACAGCGGAACCATTTGGATTTATGAGATCCGGTGAAAAATTCAGTGAAGTCATGGCACCAAGTAATGCAATAAACATGCAAAACGAGCTTGAATCATTTATGAATGTTATGATGATAAGAAGAAAATAATCTAATTATTTGAACATATCTACAAATTTCTTAAATTTCTGCGGATTTAAACTCTGAATTTGTGTTCCAATTTGCTCAATATCATACCGACTGATGACATTATGTAAAATCCGATATAAATCTTTATCGGGCTGATCTACATGTTCATTAAAAATAACCAATACGCGCCGTAATTCTTTTGTATCGTAAATCTGTTTAAAAGAATCATTAACATCATCCTTTATTGAATCATCACGAGTTGCCCTATAAATAATTGACGAAAATTTTTCAAGCAATGAATATAAAGAATATGGTAAATCCATGGCATCTAACTTTGGCTTCTGTTTCCCTTTTTGTTCTTTTATCGTTTTTCTCAATTCACTAAGTTTTATTCTATAAATTTTTGTCATTTGTATCCCTCCCTCTAAATTTGATACATCTTTTTTACGGTAATTTTGAACCTACCATTGAGACTGATGCACTCAACGTCATAATTCTCAGCCATAATTTTTGGTGATATCGTAACATCGTATTCCTTTTTAAGAACCTCTTTCAATTTCTTAGTCAAACCATCAATAACCGAATAAGCATAATTTGCAGCATCCCTTTTCTGTTGTTCATTGTTTAAATGATTCGCAAATGAATTTACATATAAAACTATGTTGTTATCACCAATAAACGATATACCCATGCCAATTGTTGGATTTTCATTTTCACCCTTAATTTTTGTAAATGCATTTCCTATTTTAGATTTTATATCCTCATCAAGAACATCAAGAACTTGACTCTTGTCTTGATTGTCCATTACATCTAATCTCTTTTCTTCAGCCATTTTATTGTCCTCTATTCTAAAAATCCGGCATTATCCATTAAATTGGCTAATTCACGAAGAGCATCCGCAGCACTTCTTTTTTCTCCGGAAGACTTTGTAAAATACTTATTTGTTATTGATGCGATATATTTAGCTTCACCCATAATTGGGTTCCCACCAGTTCTTTCTATTGTAACATCCCATCGATTTTCGCGTTGTTCTTTTATCAATTTTTTAATTTCACTCAAAGTTGTTCTATATATTTTGGCCATACTTTAATTATTATTTTTTGAAGAATTCGTTAATTCTAGATTCCCGTTATCCACCAATTCTATTTCGTCATCGTATAACACCTTCATAAACTCAACAACCATTTTATTGGTGTCATCATCAAGAAATAATTCATCTTTGTGATTTTTAAGAAACTCAAGTAATTTTATTTTTTGATTAAATTTCTTCGCGGCAAGATGCGTATGAAGATCGGCTTCACATTCACAACAACAGCCGATCCTTGAAAACATACGCGCATCCATATCTCTAGTTAATAAATTTCCACATTTTTCACCATTTTTAAGATTCGGACAGAAATACCCATTTCTTATAGACATTTTTATCTCCCTAATTTATTTTAACAGATCTGAAATCATTCTGTTTTTCTCATTTTTTTCTGAATTATCTTATGCACAAGATCGATACTAACATCATATTCTACCGCCAATTGTTTAACAGTATTCCCAAGTAATCTTTTCAATCTAATAATCTGTACATCATTAAAAGTCAACTTTGCTTGTGGATTGTTAATGCCACGCATTTTGCCAAAAGTATTCTTGTTACCTAATCCGGCAATAGCAATCTTCTTCTTAGTTTCTTCTGATTCTGTTCTGCCAAGTCCTTTCCATTTTAATTTTTTTCTGGTATCAACAGAAACTACACAACCAACAGAATGTTTATTGCCTAACATTTGTATTCGTATTTTATTTCTCTTCTCTTCGGTATATAACTTTTTTATTTTAATAATAGTTTCTTCGGAATGTTTCCAACCTCTACCGCAACTACCACCATCTGTTAAATTTAACAGATCTGGATAAATTGATCTCCAATAAGCAATCCACAATATTTCTTGTTGATTTAAGTCCATTTCGTACATTTCAGCAATTGGAATAATTCGGATGTTATTGTCTCCTGCTATTTCTCTTTTTAACCAGACCAGAAATGGGCGTACACCACAATGTTTTTTGGCCTTGGTAACATTTCTTTTCAAATACCTAACCAAATAAGTTTCAATTGATTGTCCAACATATCTCACATATGGTTTTTCGTGTAATTTCCCGTGACCAATTATTATATAGATTTTACCAATTCTTGGTGGCGAACATCTACAAACCTCATTTTTTATGATTTCATTGTTCTGTTGTATTTGTTCGGTTATTTGTTGTTCCATAAAATTACGGATGCCAACTTAAATTAATACCATAAAATGCATGGTCATTGTAACTCTCCAGGGTCCCATCAAAAGCCAAATCGTAATAGAATTCAGCAGAAACAGCAAAATTTCCAATACCATAACCAAGACCCAAACTCGTTAAAACTCCATTTGCACCAAAAGCCACACCACCATTCAAGAAAAGTTTATTATACCAATGACCTTCCCATGGAACAGTCGATATCTCGCTTCTAATTCTGGAAATTTCAACATTCTCATCATTCGAGTCAATAAGTGTTTCCCAAGTCCCATCTTCTGATTGCGCTAATGCTATCGACAATTCTATGTCTTTTATCCATGAAACATCGAGATGATATGAACCAGTTTCTCCAAGAGCAGTTCCACTATCTGTCCAACCAGAAACTCTTAGAAAACCTTCCTGTGCATCAAACGGAACGCGAATAATATTAGAAGCAAGACATTGATTACAGACATTCACACTTTCGGTCGAAGGTGGATCGTTGCTATGAATAGGGCTATTGTTACTGCCACTGTTATCGTTGACACTATCATTATTTGATGGCTCCCTTACTATTATGGTCGTCGTTGATGGTTGAGTTGTCGTTGTCGTCGTTGGTCTTGGAATTATTGTTGTTGCCCCAGCTTGACCCTCAAGAATTTTTGTTATTGATGCTTGAAGTTGAATTTGGGCACCATAAACTTGAGAAAGATCGTATTTATCGAGAGTTTCTTTCAGTTTTTTTGTGAGTAAATCCTCAGATAGCTGACTATTTTGTATCGTTTTGATTCCATAAATTGTATCATC
>JBAZJU010000015.1 GCA_041651155.1 Patescibacteria group bacterium
TTCACTGATTGCCGTAAAAAAAGAAGACACAGAAACGGCAAGGCGCCGATAGAAATTGCCGGCGCAGACATTACAGGAATCGATTGCTTAAAGTTGTAAAATAGCAGTCGCAAAAGGGGACGCTACCATTCTTAAAACTATTGACAAATATCAATATTTAAGGTAGTATGGATTAATCAAGTATTTCTAGATTTATTTCTAAAGAAAGGAGGAAGTCATGCCGGAAAATGATGTGGAATTATTTACCATAAGAGCCCGACTTCGCTTACTCGCAGCCAGAAAAAAGAAAACTGGCCTAGACAACTGTTCTGTTTGTGATAACGGATTCATGCATGGTGAAGGATTCTCCTTCTCTGACAAGTCAATGCTTTTCGAGCTGAGAACCCTGCGGATTGATGTTGCCCAGGCGCTAAAAACACCTGCACCCAATGAAGAGCAAATCCTTAACTCAAGATATAATACACTAGCGATGGCGTCATAAGCCACCCCTCATACCGCCCTTAAATTATACATGGGCGGTATTTTTTTAAACTAATTATAGCCAGTTATATACCCACGCTCTCCCCTCCTTACCAAGGAGGGGTTCGGCCTGCCTGCCGTAGTTTTAACGAAGGCAGGGGGAGGTTCTTAGGGTCAACCCCCTCTATCATCTCCCCCTTGTCTAAGGTGGAGATTCAAAGGTGAATAAAATTATTTCTTCTTTTTTGTGGATTTCTTAGCAGGAGCTTTCTTTTTACCCACAGCCTTTTTTGCTTCTGGTTTAACTTCCTTAACTGTTTTTTCTTCCTTAGCTGGTTTGATAATTTTAGCAGCAATCAAGGCATTCATAATTTTATCAAGCTTGGCATTAATACTAGCTAGCTGATCGCCTTTAAGCGCGCCACCTCTATCACCGCCTCTGTCAGTAGCTTTACCACCTCTGTCAAAACAATCATCACAAAAAATTGGTTTTCCAGGCGTTGGTTGAAAAGGAACCTGGCATTCTTTCCCGCATTTATCACAGATAGCTGAAAACATTTGTCTGTCTCTGTCTCTGAATCTTGGTCTGCTAAAATCACGACCTCCCCTGTCATCTCTTCTTGGCTCTCTGCCTTGTCTGGCAGTGAAACAATTAGAGCAATAGACTGGCTTGTCGCCTGTTGGTTTAAATGGCACTTCGCATGTTTTACCGCATTCAGCGCAGATTGCTTCATGCATTTGTGATCTTGTGCCAAAATCACGACCGCCTCTATCGTCTCTTCTTTTTGAATCTCTTCTCATAAATTTTGTTTGTTAGTTATTAATAATTCTAATATTTTATTTGCATTATTGATAAACATCATGATTTCCAACGGAATGAAAATATATTTGGCCTTTATCCTTACTAAACTCAAAAATAATCCGGTAATTACCGTCAATTGAAAAAGACCAGAATTCTTTAAGTTTGCCGTGGAGCTTATGGCTTTTTAATTGCGGATCAAGTGGATTTTGGCGAAAAATTACTTCTCGTTTTTCTGCGATTAGTTTAACTTTTTGAGGCAATTTTTTGTATTCGCGTGCAAATTTTGTGGAATAAATTATTTCCATATCCATTCCTATGACCTTATCTCAATTCTTTTAATGCTCCCAAAACTTTGCCTTTGCCGGAACTTATTTCCTTGCGGCTTTCATTTAAGTCACTAAGCAGCTTGCCTGCCTGCCAATCCCGCAATAAATCCCTAAAAAACTCACTGGTACTGGAATAATTATTTTTTTTAACAGTGGATTTGACTGCCTTAACCAAGGGCGCGGGCAGAGAGATGTTGATTATTTGTCTCATAATTTTAAAAAATTAATTGTAACACATTGTATTACAATTATAGCACGCTAATTATTTTTGTCAAATGCACGAGTCTCTGGCTTTAGACATAACTTTGATTACTAATATTCATAATTAAAGTTTATATCCTAACTTTAATTATGCTAAATCTTAATTAAAGTATCAAATGTTCACCCTATAATTAGCATTATTTTATTACATTAACGCTTTTTGGCAGTTTTGGCATAATACCGCCAATTTATAAATCCCACTCCACTGGCAAAGTTCCGGTAAAAGCGTAATTGCCGAACAAAACATCGGCGATGCCCTGGCCCTCGCTCCCTGGCAGCCAGGCCGCTATAATTGCGTCCCAATCCTTGGCGTATTCTTTAATATCCAGCGGCCGGCCAGAAACTATAATAACAATAATTTTTTTACTGGCTTTTTTCAGATTTGAAATAGTCGTTAAATCTTCGGCTGACAGGCTAGGATTTACTTTATCGCCCCAGCCCTCAGCATAAGGTTTTTCACCAACAATAGCAATACCAACCTCAGCTAAAACCTTTTGTCCGGTAAAATTACCATTTAAATCATATTCTATTTTACTATTTTTACCAGCCAGCTGCTTAATACCTTGTAAAATCGTTGTGCCAGGTATCCAGTTGCCATCAATGCCCTGCCATTCCACTGTCCAGCCGCCTGATTGCCTGCCGAGATTATCTGCGGCCGAACCGGCCACTAAAATTTTAGGAGTGTTTTTAGAAATTGGCAGCGTATCATTATTTTTTAATAATACTTGAGATTCTCGAACAGCTTCCCTGGCTAACTTACGATGCTGGTCGCTGCCTATAACTGACAATCCTTCTGGTGTGGCTAAAAGACGGTCAAATACTCCTGTTTTAAATTTTACTGTTAATATCCTTTTTACAGCATCATCCAAACGGTTCATTGTTATATCGCCATTAGCTAAAGCTTTTTGTATATTAGAGATAAAATCCTTATATTCAAACGGAGTCATCACCATATCGACCCCCGCATTCACCGCCCTCACTATTGAATTATATTTACTTGATTCAATTTCATAAACCCCGTACCAATCAGAAACTATAAAGCCTGAAAATCCCAGCTCGTTTTTTAATATCTCTGTTAAGAGATGATAATTGGCGGAATTTAGATCACCATTCCAACTAGCAGTACCCACCATAATAACTTGCGCACCGCCAGTTATGGCTTTTTGGAAAGGAACCAGGTGAACTTGACGCAAGGTTTTTTCGTCTAAGGTTATATTCCCTTCTTCTATTTTGAAGTTTTTGTTGCGAGCAGTTCCATATTCCATAGCTCCACCACCTATAAAGTGTTTAGGGTTGGCTAATACCGTATAGTAATTATTTGCAGAATCCTGGGTTCCCTCTAGATAAGCCAGCCCTAACTTGGCTACGTTGGCGGTGTCTGATCCGAAAGTTTCATATGTTTTACCCCAACGGATATCTTTAGCAACATCAAGATCAGGAGAAAAATTCCAATAGATTCCAGTTGCGGCTACCTCTTCTGCGGTTGCTTTGGCCACTTCCCTAACTAAGTCTGAATCGTGGCTTGCTCCTAAACCAATAAAATGCGGAAAGATCGTTGCGCCTGGAATATTGCCGTGGCCATGATTAGCATCAATGCCATAAAGTAAAGGTATTTTTAAGCGTGTTTTTTGGCTGTAGCTTTGAAAATTATTTACCATTTTGAGCCAGCCCGCAGGCGTATTATCAGCAGGATGTCCGCCACCGCCACTCAACAGTGCGCCCAAGCCGTATTCCGCAATATCATTTAAATCATGGATACTGTTTTTCTCAACCAACACCATTTGCCCGATTTTTTCAGAAATTGTCATTCTCTTTAGCAAATCGTTAACTCTGGCTTCGGTTGAGAGCGCTGAGTTTTGATAAGGGAGATTTATTTCATGGCATTGATTATCATTTTCCTCACAGACCTTAACATATTTATCAGGTGAAGGAAGAAGAGTAGAAGGCGATGACTTAAAATAATCATAAACCAAAACCGCAGCTACTAGTAGCAGAAATATAGCTAGGAATTTAATTATTTTTGAGGAATTAAACCTAAAATTCATAACTTATCTTAAAATTTTTCAATTTGTTTCTCCATTTTAAGTTAAATTTATACTTGGCTTTAGCCAGCCCACTAATGTGGGGTATAAAATTTTATTCGTATTATTTTATTATATTAACTCTTGTCGAAAGTTTCTGAGTAATAATATTTAAATCCGAAGTAGAATAATTATTGCCTGAAATATTGAATGTTTTCAAATTCTGCAAATTCCCTAGTTCATTTGGCAAACCAGTTAACTGGTTATTAGATAAATCTAAAACCTGTAAATTTGTGAGTTGGCCGATTTCTGCGGGCACGCCCGTCATCAGATTATTGCTGGCATTAAGGACTTTGAGATTTTTCAGCTGGTTGATTTGCGACTGGATTGCGCCAGTAATTTTATTATTGGAGATATTTAATTCTTCCAGATTAGTCATGTTAAAAACATAATCAGGGACTTTAGTTAAATTCTGATTGCTTAAATTCAGAGTGCTTGCCCCATAATTAAGATTGGTATTACTTGGGACATTGGTGTTAGTATTTGTATTGATTGTTGATTGTCCCGCCAAAGAACAGCCGCCTAATAATAGGGCGACAAATAAAATTAAAAATAGTTTTTTCATAGGGTTAAATAAAATTATTAAATTATGTAGCAAATGCCGCTAATTGTTGTTGTATGAATACTGGTTCTTCAATTTCCTCCTCTATTTCTCCATTTAGCATTTTTATAACAGCATCTCCGATATAGTATCCGAGATTTACAGGTACTGCATTACCGATTTGTTTATATTGCTGTGCAATAGATCCGGAAAATTTCCAATAATCGGGAAATGTTTGAATTCTGGCATATTCACGAACAGATAAAGGTCTTGTTTCTTCAGGATGGCAACGTTCAGTTTGTTTTTGAGCAGGACTGCAGGTCAAAGTCAATGATGGTTCATCCCAAGATAGTCGCCTTGCCATTCCAGTTTTGCCACCACCCATATAGAAACTGGCTCCCATATATTCTTTTTGAAGTTCTAATGAAAGGTCTCTCCAGTAGCCACCGGGAGGAATCAATTTCATTATTTTTTTCTTTTTTTCCGGATATTCTTGTCCGTCTGATTTGGGGCATTTAAAAAGTGCTTCGCGTAACGGAATAATATAATCCTTTTCTTTTGGAAACGAAATTGGTATATCCAAATCCTTTCTAACGCCAATAATTATCAGCCTCTCCCTTTTTTGGGAGACGTCAAAGTATTGGGATCTTAAAATTTTATATTTAACTCTATATCCTAATTCCTCTAATACACTGGCCATTGTTTTAATTGTTCTGCCATTGTCATGATTTAATAATCCCTTTACATTTTCGCCAATGGCAATTTTGGGTTTTACTTCTTTGACGCATCTTGCAAATTCAAAAAATAAAGTACCTCGTATATCTTCAAATCCCATTTTTTTTCCAGCGCATGAAAAAGTCTGGCATGGAAATCCACCCTGTACAATATCTGCCTGCCCTTCGAAAAACTTAAGCTCTCTAATATCCCCCTCAACAACATTCCAATTTGGTTTATTCATTCGAAGTGTTTCACAAGCATATTTATCATTTTCATTTAGTAATACATGCTCAATCCCAGCATTTTCCATCCCCAAGGCAGTACCTCCGGCACCAGCAAACAACTCAATAGCTGTATATGGCGACATTTTATTATTTTTCAGAATTTTAAATTTACTTTTTTTGCCACCGTGTGTTTTGTTTTGAATTCTTTTTATCTCTTCCAAACTGAACAAACGGTCATTCCTTTCATCCCTAAATGACTTTACTAATCCCTTTTTATCCCACCTTCTAATAGTATCTATAGAAATACCCAATTTTAAGGCTGCTTCGCCAGCAGTGATAAATTTTTCTTTTTTCATATAAAAATGATAGATATTTAATCTACCATAATTATACCAAATAACCATTGCATAGGCAAAGGTTATTTGATTGGGAATGCTCTACTAAATAGATCAAAATATTGACCTGCCTCACTTCTACCTAATTTATGCTTATACTTATCTTCTAATATGCGCTGAATGGCTTCAAATAGCTCCTGCATAGCGGATTCCCTACCTGTGGCCATAGCATAAAAGCTTATTCCATCAATAACCCTAATTCTTTCATTCAACGGTCGCTTTTCCTTTTTATTATTATCTGATGGAGTATATGGTTTATCATATTGTTTTCTTCCCTTCGGTATAATTTCTACATAATATCCAGTAAAATTTTTGTACTCATCGGCATTAAGCTTTGATTCAATAGAATCGTACAATTTAACTGCATGATCTCCTTTTGTTGTATTATGTTTATTCTTAATCTCAGCGATTATTTTCATTTTTTTATTCATAACATCCAATCCGCCTCCGACACCAAGATTTGTCCATCCAGGTATAGATCCTAAAATGCACTGATGAAAATCACCAATCGCATTTTGCATTGTTTTTTGTATTTGTCTCACTTTTTCTTGTGCAAGCCATTGTTTATAGGTTATTGAATGAGATACTCCATCAAACAAGGCAGAAAATGGATCAATTACATTTTTGTGTAGATTAATAGCAGAGTTTTGTTCTGCAGTTTTAATTATTTTTACTACCCTATCTACAGCAGCAATAAGATCTTTGTCAGATATAAATTTCAAGTATGGCATAAAATTTAAATCATTAGGTGTTATGTAATTTTTTTAGGTTAATTATTATTAAATTAATTTTCTTATTCTCTTTACAACAGCGTCTTGGTACAAACGGAAAGCTTTTCGTTTTTCTTTAGGATAAATATAAGGAGTGCCAAGAACCTCGCCACATTTACTACATTTTAATACAGGGACATCTTTTACATTCAATGCCTGTAATTCGACTAAATCCCCAGGCTCGAATATTCTATCCATATATAAACGTCGCAAATTACCAGGACCATCTTTTTGATAAACTACAACAATACTTTCGCACTTACGACAACAAACATTCAACAGACGTGAATGGCCTCCACGAACAGACTTATACTTATCTTTTTTGAATGAAAAGCCTGTTTTTTTCATATCTGTTAATTTTTTTAAGTTACTTATTTATAATGCGAATATTGGACAATCTATACTTTGTCGTGACTATGTTTTGGTTTGTAATCTCTCCAAATATAATCCCCATATTTTTCTTGTAAATACATCATAAATTGTACAGATAAAGGGGGTTCAATTCCTTGAACTTTGAAACCGACTTTATCTAAAACATTTTTAATCTCCTCATCGGATGAAAAGTAACCATCTTTTAAGCCTTCCTGCTTAGCGCAATAATCTAGGCGCTTTGCAATAATCTCATGGGGAATCCCAGTGCCTTCCCTAATTTCTTGCGCTTCTTTTGCTTTAGTTTCAAAGTTGCTAATTTTGCTTGGTTTTTCTGGTGTCATAAATTTAGAAATTATTTTTAAATTTTTTCATAATTTTTATATAATGCTAATTAACGAATGAATGCGAATCTACAAATTATAATTCTTGAAATATTCTCTTACCATCAACTTTTTTCATGTTTAACAATACTTTCTTATCAGAATTGACGTAAGAAGCTAATATTTTGCCAATAAAAATAATATGGTCGCCAGCATCAACTTCTTTTTCCAAAGCGCACTCAAAATTAATAGTTGCTTTTTTAATTAAGGGCGATTTAATAAACTTGGCTTTTTCGGTTTCAAGTCCTGTTTCTTTAAATTTGTCTACTTCATTGCCATGAGTGGTGCCAAAATACAAAACTTCTTTTTCCAGTTCTTTATTTGGTACGGCAACAACAAATTCTTTACTTTGCTGGATTAGTTTATGAGTATAACCATTTTTAGATAAAGACACAGCAAAAAGTCCAGGCTCTCTGGAAACTTTCATATGCCAGGCATTGATCATGCCACTGGGCCGGCCATTTTCGTCTATGGAAATGACAAAGATACAGGTTTCCGGCTTTAAGGCCTCAAAAGCGTCGTTGATGTTGGATTCTTTCATATTTTTTATGCTTATTTTAGATAAAATACTTAGTTATTAACAGTAGGATAGCGTCCCCTTTTGCGACTGCTAAGAATATTGGATTTTCTCTAAGGTTGGAAGAATATCAGGAATTATCCTATTCTTAAGGGGATAATTCATTAAAATTACCGTTATTATGACAAAAAAAA
>JBAZJU010000016.1 GCA_041651155.1 Patescibacteria group bacterium
TATTTTTTTTTTTCAAGTAATCCTTATACCAAGTAAACATGTTTGCCCTTACCATTGGCAGGTATTTTTTTAACAAATTAAAATCAGGCTCTAATTTATTCATCACACTGCATTTTGTTTGTAAATAGAATCTTCCGTTTTAGTTGAATGCTCCTGCCTTGTGGATTTCTCAAATGATTTAAGATAATTCTCTGTAACAGCTACGGAGCTATGGCCCAGGGCCTCTTTGATATACTCTATTGAAGTACCGCTGTTTTTTGAAATGGTCGCCCAACTATGGCGAGCGGTATAACTCGAAATATTGTCTTTAATACCAACTGCATGAGCTACATGCCGGATATATTTATTCACCTGTTTTGTAAGCTGCTTAATTGCGGCGTATTTCTGATCGTTTGCCCAATCTTCTTTTAAGATAGGGAATATGTAAGCATCGTATCCGATCGTCTTATTTTCGTGCCTGCTAATAATGACCTGCATGTTTTTTGTTATTGGAACCTGCAAAGTAACTTCGTGGTCTTTATTTTTAGTTTTCTCTCTTACAAAGCAAATTTCCTCATCTTTAATATTTGAATGCCTCAACCTTGCAACGTCTGAAAGGTTCATTCCATTGCCTAAGAATGAAAACATGAATATATCCCGATAAAATTGCTCCTGCGGGTGCTTAGTCTCATAATTGGCAATTAAACTAATTTGGTGTGCCGTCAATGCCATTTTACGTCCGGATGCACTTTTAATTTTATGTTCTGTGAAAGGATAGTTCGCTTTAACCTTGTGGTCATCTATAGCAAGGTTGAAAAGACGGCGAATATTGCGTACATATATGCCAATTGTGGATTTTGATTTACCTTTCTGTTGCATCCACCTTTCAAATTTTTTCAGCCAGGTATCTGTAATATCAATAAAGCGTAATTCTTTTCCTGTGAGATATGCTTTTGATCGTGTCTCTACTTTGTCCTTTCTTGGATTGAAGTCAAAACTTTTACCAATGTGAAACTCTTTGATAGTCCTTAACGTGCTTTCAAAACTACTTGCATATCCGAACCTGCCTTCACTCTTTAAGTCCTGAATATGGTTCCATACTGCAGTAAAAACATTGTCCCATGAACCAGCTTTGTTATAAAAACGTTCTTCAAACTGGTTGAAACTGAATGATTCTGTTTTATCATCTATATCTTTTATAATACCCTCTGCATTCTTAACAATCCTTTCGTATTCAATACGAATATCTTTATATATTCCAATCGGGTTTTTAGGTTCTTTGGTTTTTTCATTTATAGGATAAACTTTTTTTATATCATCATCTTTAATATATCGCCATTCATTATTGCACAATTGATCAACAATGGAATAGTATTTTTGATCTCTGTTATAAGTAATACATAATTTTACCGGGCGGAGGCCGTCTTTATTTCTTCGGGAAGCCCTCCCATCAAAATAAATATTCGCTGTTGCCTTCATATTGCCAAACTTTTATTATTATTTGTATGTACAAAAATACCTTGTACGTACATTTGTACGTACAAAAGTAATAAATAAACCATAAATAACCAATAACAACATATAAACATTTATACGTAAATATCTGAATGATAGTTTTATTAAAACATATTCAATAAATATCAAAAACATAGTAGTTATGATTCATAATCATGAGGTCGAGAGTTCAATTCTCTCTCTCGCTACCAACAATAATAAGGCTTTCAGAAATGAGAGCCTTTTTTATTTCAAGACTTGTACGTACAAATGTACGTACAGAAATAAAAAACCCGGCTATTAACCGGGCGAAAAATGAAACTTAACAGAAAAGACTATTCCAATAATTTTGAAACCTGTTTATACTCAGGGTCGATACTTTTCCAAAGCTCTACAATCATAGGATATAGCTTTTTAATAAGGGTTGCATTCAGATAACCACTTGGTGCGCCGATCTCTCGAAGCATAGGAAGTAAATTAACAGTGAAATCTGTACGGGTTAACTCAAACCATTTCTTATCAATCAAAATGAAAAGCTTCTGATCTGATTCATATCTCACAGCTACAGTTTGCAGGTAATCGCGCAACCTTGCCAGAAATTCACCGGCAATTGAATCCATTGTCATTGTTTTAGGATCGCCCCAACTCCGTCCGGAAACGGTTAAGAACTGTACCAGGTTCGTTAATATTATACTGCCCTTACCTTTTACTGGCTTATCAATTGCTGCGCGGACATTACAGCGTATACCGTGCATAATATTTGCAGTTTTACCGGTATGAAGTTTCGCTTCTATACCCTTTTTAATTTGATCTAATCTATTCATTTGTATAATTTTTGGTTAACATTTTTCCGAAACCTGCTTTAGCCAGCTTGTCTAATTGCTCTAAATCCCACCGGGTTTGATTGCCTCCATCCTTTCCAAATAGGGCATAAGGCTTTGTAATAAAGCCCAAAGCTTGTGCGAACCTATCCAGATAAAATCTTTTATAAAATTCGCTTTCACTAAAAATATTACATAACTCTTCGATATTTATCCACATCCGATCTAATTCTGCAAGCGCGGCGGCCTCTGCCTCTGTTGCATAGAAAGTGTGCCGGGATTCAATATCTTCATAAACTGTTTTTGAATAGCTTAACTGCAAGTTGTCCGACAACTGCAGACAATCAAAGTACGGTGTATTGTCAAAACTCCAAACTTTGCAAGGCTCGATATTATATTGATCGTACAAACTATTAAGCTTCGGTGGCAGGGTATTTAACCCTGTTTGATGTAAAAGATAATTATTCACTTCTTTTGTATAGTATTGGTTTGGAGTTCTAAAAAAGCCTTTAATCGATGCAATTGTTTTTAGAGCTGTCACATAGTTTAACTCGTTATGCCAATTTAAAAACTCTGTCATCTTTTTGAGGTTGTCTCGCAGATTATAACATTCGTTATCTATTGCGTTCTGGTCTTTTTTTAAAATGACTTTATTTTTCATCATTCAATTTTTTTTGAAGGTCAATAATATTGTTCCTAAGGTATACTACGTCCCGTTGTTGTGGTGGTGGAAAACCAAATTCAGAACATTGTTTCGCAAGCTCAGTATTCCCTGAATAGTCTTTAAATTGGATGTACGTTGCATTAAGATACACACTGCGCAATTGCTCATCGTCTTTTAAGTGACGACACTTTTCAGGCTCTTTGCATTCACAAGAAAACCTATGAGTACAATATTTTCCCGGTACCATTTCAACGAAAATTCTGTTTTCATTTGCCATTAATAGACGATCTACTGCCTGCCGATCACCAGCAAAGGCGGCATTTAATAATGCAATTTTGGTGTTCTTATTCATCTTATTTATTTAATTTGTTAACAATTCCGTCTATGAGGGTGTCCAGTTCATTATCGGTGAGTTGGTTAATATTAATTTCGCTCTGGTTTTGCGTAGGCAGTACGAATTTGAGTAAGTCCCGAAAAAATTGAAGTTTATCCTTTGCTTCCAATTGGTCATAATTAGTCTGTAAATCTTCGAGATTACCGGAAATAAATTGATTAATTAATTCCTTAATCTCTGTCGTTGTCCGATTTTGTGAGCCTTTCGGCCTACCATTGGGATTATTAGTACGTCCTTTACCTGGTCCTTTCATTTTTTGTATTTATTTATTGTTTTCAAATAGTCTGTTTCCCAGATTATTATCTTTGATTAAGACACATCCGCTGTTTAAACGTTCTTTAATGCGGGCACGCAGGTGCTCTTCCATCATTATCTCTGGATTAATTTTTTTACTTAATTTCATTTTATTGTATTCATTTTATTATTTATCTTGAAAAGCACCCTATGTATTAAATTACCATTCTGTTAGTTACAAGGTTACTAGTACCGTAATAGTATTGTTCTTTCTCTCTCCTTCCTTCCTCCCTTTTCCCTTACTATTACTATTGTATTGAGTAAAAAGGGCAAAATTTTCTATTTTCAGAGTTGGTTTTTTACCAACAAATTTCATGAGCTCCTCCATCATAATGGAGTACACAACTTCAACCTCATTTGTCATGACAGAAGTCATTATAGAATCATGAACGGTCACCGTAATTATTTCGGGATGTTCTTTGTTGATCCTGGGCAGTATAATATTTAATATCGTATTTGATTCGATCGTTTGCAGTAGTATTGAGAATCGTTTAAAATTCTCAAACTTGCTACCTCTTGTATTTCCCTTTAGTATGCAAACTCGTTCATAAACGTTCGGGAAAGCATTGTAAAATATTTCATGCTCCCGGCTCCATAAATGAGAACTTCCGAACAATAGCACAAACATTTTATCTTTTACTGCCTTCTTTGCCTTATCAGTATATTCCGGGAATTGTTTCATTAAATTATTTTGCCTAAAAAGATCATAGAAAAACTGATATAACTTCCCGGAAATTACAAGAAAAGACCATAGTGTAACGTCAAGAGCTTTAACGGGTTGTAAAGTTTTCAATAACATACGGAAATTTTCACTTTTTGCCAGGTGTGCGACCTTAGACGGATCATAAAGTAATGGTATCATAAAATATGGTTGCGAATTTTTCACATCAATATTTGAGAGCTGCTTGCCGTTAATCCTGATAAATGGCCGAAGGGATGAGGGTAAATTTGTTAAATTTGAATGATAACGGCCCGAAGTAGTATCTACTGAATAAAAGAGATCACCTTGCTGAATCTTCAAAATGGAGGAAAGAGCAGCATTATATTTTTCAGTTTCAAAATTTTGTATAAAATTCTTTGATTCCGGCTCAATGGTCATTTGTCGGATAAACCTGTTTTGGCTGGGGTATAAATGAGAAACATGACGTTTAAGATTGTTTTTTCGGATCCGCCTGATTAAGTACATATCATTCACCGGGAAATATTTATAACGACTTTTATATTCCGGCGTGAATGAATAGCAATACGATATTTGATGAGGAACGTATTTACCTGTTCGCTTAATTATCTCCAGAGCAATTAAAAACCGTAGATAACTTTGATAATTAGGTATGAGTTGTTTCAAATACTTTGCCTTTAGCGGGCTCTCCCCTTCATTTTTCCGCTGATTCATGGCAATGATTGTGATCAATTCTTTTACATAAGATTCATTAAAATATGTTATTTCTGATTTACCTAACTCAACCAGGTCTGGTAAAACATTCATTACTTTCTCAGGTATGCAGAAATAATATTTCGGATCGTTTTTCACTTTTTATTTTGGATAAAGTAAATTTTGAACCGCTTTTTTGTGGATGGATTTTTATGCCAACGATCTGAAATCGGTATACCTACAGCCCTTAAATCGCTTACAATCTTTCTTAATTCAATTGTTCTGAATTTCTGCAATGCACTGATTACTGTTAATTCTTCTCCATCGACAAGAGTATCCAAAACCTGTCGATGTAAATTTGATCTATGCCCTGGCCTTTTGGCAAACAATTGTAATGGCTCCATATTACTTGGATAAATTGGTTTGAACTTGACGGCCATTTGAAAGCCAGAAATTTATAGTTGACTTACGGAAATACAAGCGTTTTCCGTGCTTTTCATAAGGAATTAAACGATCGTTAACTTTACAGTAAATTGTTTGGCGGGCAGGATGTTCAGGTAAGTAATCACAGAGCTGTTCAATAGTTAAAAGACTATCCTTTTCTGGCTCCGGATGGTGTTTTGTTGCCTTTTGAATTTCTTCCCGGATTATAGCCCTTAACTGGTCGGGGGTTGTAACTATTAAATCCATTATTAACCCTCCAACGCTTTAATGATTCTGCTTTCAGGATAATAAATCTTACTACCGATTCGACTTGCTATCAATTGGCCAGATTTGTTCCAGTTACGCAATGTGCTGAAACTTACGTTTAGTAGTTTTGCAGTTTCACGTCTGGTTAATATTTTTTCATTCATAACAAGCTGCTTTGAATTGTTTAACTCAAAATTGCAGTTTGTTATTTATTTTAATGGGGGCAAAGAATAACTATATGTTTTTGCTTATAACCTTATTGATTTATAGGTTTTTATAAAGGTCTTTTAAATAATCGTTCGGATAAACTGAAATATTTTTCCATTCAACATTTATAAAAGTAGTTAGCTCTATAATGAAATTAAAAACACGATTATTTGATTCACTTTTAAAGTGTGTTTCAGACTTCAGGTATGGGAATAGTCCGTTAAGCAATTGAATAGCGAAATTCTTATAATGGCTTTGTTTTTTTGGGAATGGGTTGTTATTAAATTCCTCTTCTGTCATAATCGGAATTTCAGGCATTGAGGTTAAAGGGTTTCTGTTTATTATCTCATTCATTTCATTTACATACTCAACATAGGTAGCAGGTGGAACCGGGTAATCTTTTTTGAGGTTAATATACTTTTGAATAAGATTCATTAATCCACTTATCAAATATTCATTTTTAATCTTAACTGTATTAATAGGTGATGAGAATTTAATTTCATTACATTTTTTGCCTAAAATGAAAGCCTGTAATTCTTTTAAATCTTTATTGTGTTGCTCAAAAGGATTTGGTTTATTATGATTTTTAATATCATAGTTTGTTTGATCAAAAGTTATTGCATACCACCCAGCAAAATATAAAAGTTCGTCCTTATGTTCTATCAGTAGATTATTTTCAAGGATTCTGGTAAATTCAGTATCAAAGTCATTATTTTTTTTTTTCAAGTAATCCTTATACCAAGTAAACATGTTTGCCCTTACCATTGGCAGGTATTTTTTTAACAAATTAAAATCAGGCTCTAATTTATTCATCACACTGCATTTTGTTTGTAAATA
>JBAZJU010000017.1 GCA_041651155.1 Patescibacteria group bacterium
CAAATAATACTTTCTACCCAACTTACTTTCGCGAAGCTGGTAGATCATTCCAAAATACTCAAATTCTGAATGCTTGCCTGCCGAAGCTCGGTAGAGCGTAGGCAGGAGCTACAACGGCAAATAATACACATTCTACCCAACTTACTATAGCAAAGCTGGTAGAGCGTCCATAAAAACTTAATAACTTAACTGCCTGCCCGCCGAAGCTCGCCAGAGCGTAGGCGGGAGCTACAACGGCAAATAATACATTCTTCTACCCAACTTACTTTCGCGAAGCTGGTAGAGCGTCCATAAAAACTTAATAACCTAACTGCCTGCCCGCCGAAGCTCGCCAGAGCGTAGGCGGGAGCTACAACGGCAAATAATACACATTCTACCCAACTTACTATAGCAAAGCTGGTAGAGCGTCCATAAAAACTTAATAACCTAACTGCCTGCCCGCCGAAGCTCGCCAGAGCGTAGGCGGGAGCTACAACGGCAAATAATACACATTCTACCCAACTTACTATAGCGAAGCTGGTAGATCGTCCTAAACTTTTCAATACTTAAGCCGAAGCCCTGAGCATAGCCGAAGGGTACAACGGCCAGATAAAAGTTTATGCATAAAATGCACAAACATCTTATTTATTTTAAACTATTTTAACGGATAAATTATGGATTACACAAACTTTTATCTGGCCAACGGCATGTAAATAAAAAAATCGGCTGAAATACGATTTTAAAATAATGATTTATAAAGTCTTGATCTGCTCAGCAAATTCAGAAATTTTAGCATTATCAGGATTTACTTCAATAAGCTTGGCTAACGACTGCCTGGCCAATTCTTTATCTTTGACCAAAATACTTATGGTTATAAAAAGATCTAAATATCTAGGATTATTTGGCTCTAAGTTTAAGGCGGTTTGCAGCACACTCAAGGCATTATTATAATCTTCCGTCTCATACAAAATTTCTGCTAATGCGAAATAAGAAGAACTGTCTTTTTTATTTAATTTAATCACGTGCTGATAAGTCTGCTTGGCTTCCAGATACTGCTTTTGCACAAAATATAAATTGGCTAACCCGCGATAAGCAGGGATATTCTTTGGTTCTAAACTTAAAATTTCCAGATATATTTTCTCTGCCTCTTGGTAAGATTCCTGATTTATCAAATCTTGCGCCGCTTCAAGCTGACTTTCAATCTTTTTCTCTAAAGTTTGAAATTCATCTTTTGTCATCAAAGCCTCTTTTGGAGGCTTAGCAGTCTTATATTTTTCTTCCCAGGCTTTGATTTTTTCTGTCAACAGATTAATTTTTCTCTGGCCAAAATTCGCAATAATTTTAAAAAATGGCTTTATTTTATTATAAAAAACCTTAAATTTTCTGGCCATTCGTTCTTCCATAATCTTTGTCCTAGTCTCTGCTTCTTTTTCTTTAGGAATTGAGCTGATATCAAAACCAGCAAGCAGAGGTAATTTTTTAAAAACAATACTAACAATTATTGCCAGGCTTATTAAAATAACTATTATAGAAATAATATTGTACATATTTTTAAAATTTTAACTGGATTTAATAATAGCATTGAAGCTGGAAATATTCAAGCTGGCTCCGCCGACTAAGACGCCGTCTACTAATGGCAATTTAAAAATATCTTTACTGTTTATTTCATTAACAGTCCCGCCATATAAAATTTTAATCTTACTGAATTTTTTCGGATACAAAACTTTAAGCATTTTTTTAATTTCCTGATGAGCTGCTGTAATATCTGACATTCTGGCAGAGCATTTTGTTTTGCATTTAACAAAAGTAGAGATTGCCCAGATCGGCTCATAGGCAATTAAAATATTCTCACATTTTTTGATTCCAGTCAAGGCTAATTTTAGCTGTTTATTTAAGACCTTGGCAGTCAAACCCTTTGCTCTTTCAGAAGAACTTTCACCAATGCACAAGACAGGGCGTATTTTATATTTTAAAAGCTGGATAATCTTTTTATTAATCTCCTTGTCTTTTTCATTAAAATAAATTCTTCTTTCTGAATGGCCGACCAGACAATAAGCGCAGCCTTCCTCTTTCAGCATTTTAGCTGAAACATCGCCAGTATAGGCGCCTGAGTCAAATTGCGAGACATTTTGCCCGGCTAATTTAATTTTCTTTTGTTTTAAATGTTTCCCCAATTCGCATAAAAAAGTATAAGGGGCGGCAATCACCACTTCGTTTTTTGATTTAACAATCTTTTTTATAAATCCCAAACTTTGCATAACCGACAAGTTCATCTTCCAATTGGCAATAATTACTTTCCTTCCGCCAGTGGCGGATCCAGTTTCGCGGGACATATCCTGCTTTTTCATAATTAAATCTTTACATGTTTTAAAATTTTCTTTTTATCTTTTAACGGACTGACCAAAACTAAATTTAATTTGTTTTTTTGGATTATATCTTTGGCCACCTTATTTACCTGGCTTTTAGTCACAGCCATTATTTTTTTTATTTTTTGTTCTGGGGTTAAAATACGTTTAGCTAATATAAATTCCCGGCCGTAAAAATCAGCCAAATCATTAAGCTCTTCCAGCTGCAAAGTCAAACGACCCTTTAAAAATGTCTTGGCTTTAGCCAATTCTTCAGCTGTTATTCCTTTGGCTTTTATGGCCCGCAAGTCTTTAAAAATAATAGCTAGCGCTTTATCCAATTTGGATATATCAATGCCTGAACGGATCATTAAATCTCCGCTATCTTCATAAATATCAGCCTGGGACCTTATGTAATAACATAAGCCTTGTTTTTCCCTAACATCAATAAATAGGCGCGAACTCATGTTGCCGCCTAAGATTATGGCCAAAAGATACAAAGCATACAGATCAGGATGAAAATAAGAATATGCAGGAAAGGCCATGGCCAAATGAGCTTGATTCGTGGCTTTATAATTTAATAGAATTTGAGGTTCAATTTGTTTTAATTTTACAGGCATTAATTCTGCGTCTGTAAATTTTTTACCAAAACCTGGCTGAACAAAATATTTGTTCAGGACATTTTCTATGTTTTTTGGGTATTTGCCCACAACCATTAAAACCGCATTAGCCGGCGCATAATAACTATTTAAATAATTCACAATCTGCTGCCTGGTCATTTTGCTAATTGATTCCCGCGTACCTGCTATATTGTGTTCCAAATCGCTGCCCTTAAACAGTAATTCTTCGCATAAAATCTCCGCATATTGAATTGGCTGATCTTCATACATTTTAATTTCTTCAATCACCACGCCTTTTTCTTTGGCAATTTCTTTAGCAGGAAATAAAGAATTATTCAGCATGTCAGCGAGTATATCGCAGGCCAAATCCAAATTATCTGAGTTAGCTTTAATATGATAGGCCGTGTGATCTTTAGAAGTATAAGCATTAAAGTCAGCGCCAATGCCATCCAATTCTTTAGATATGGCTAAAGTGGACGGCCTTTTTTTTGTACCCTTAAACATCAGGTGCTCAATAAAATGCGAGGCACCATGAATTGCTTTATCCTTTTCATTACGAGAACCTACCTTGTATATCAAATACACGGCCACGCTTTGGCTTTCTTTTTTGGGGACTAAAATAACTGGCAAGCCGTTTTTTAATTTCAGCTTTTGATACATAAATAAATTTAAAATTTAAAATGTCCGCCTTGGCTCGCATTTAATATTGCTTAGTTCATAAATAATAGCTAAGCCAAGAGAGACAGGCAAAATTTAAAATGACAATCCAAAATTTAAAATTTTTAACTGTAATTTAAAACTTTAAACTTTGCCTGCCTGCCGACCTTCGTCGGTCGAAACCGACTTCGGTCGGTGAAGACCGAAGCTTTAGCGCAGGCAGGAACTTTTAACTTAATCACTTAAATCTGTAATCTATAATCTGCAATCTTATCAATATTTTATCATAAAAATCATTGTTTTACCAGTTGACAATTACTTACAAATATCGTTATTTACAAAACCCTTGACAGAAAGTAAATAATATGGTATACTTTTATATCCTAAAAGGAGGGCATTGTTATGAAAACACTTAAGCAAATAGCCTATGACTATAGTGTCTTGGTTATCGGCACTCTGGCGTTTTACTTACATGCCGCCCGAAACTGAATGTCACTATTCTACCTGACCGCTTCTATCAACCTAGAGGCGGCCTTTTTTTATATATACGGGATGATTGAATTAATTCTGTTGAAAAATATGTAATATTTCGCTTGATTTGTTGGGGTTTCTGGTGATTTTAAGGGATAATTCTCGTGTATGAATTTAAAGCACGAGAAATCGTCTTGTTGCCAGG